>NZ_JAPCIQ010000166.1:0-4384 GCF_027707405.1 Aeromonas sp. QDB68
GAAAGCCTAGTCAAAGAGCTGTCACGAGAACACCGTTAGCTTAGCGTACGATTTTTTCCGAATTCTGCGGTTCCCCCGGATCCTGCAGGGTGTTTCTGGATCAGGCCACACTCCCGAACGGGGACGACTAGCGCAGTCTGTCGTGCCCCCTTCGGGAGTCGCCAAGCGCAGCGCGGCAGGCAGTTAGACCCGCATCCAGCGCAGCAGCAGGGCCAGCGCAGCAATCCATGCCGCCACGTCCCAGGAAGGCCCTGCCAAGGCGCGGTAGAGCGGACCAAGGCCCAACCAGTCCGCAGCCCAGTACAGCAGGGCTTTCGCCGCAAACACGGCGGCCATTACCGCCACCGTATGCCACAACATCAGCCCCGGAAACCGATCACTCAATCGCACCTCAATCCACCTCCACGCCTGCATCGAGCAACCGTTGCCGCCATGTATCGGCGGACAACAGGGCATAGTGGGCCACATGCTGGCGCAGGTATTCAGTATCAATGACGATCCAGCGGCTGCCGTCGTCATCGTTCATCCAGTCGATGGTCGCATCGAGGAGGTCGATCAGCGGTTCACTATCCGCCCATAGCCATGGGGAGCCTTGATAGCTCGCCAGTTCATACTCAACCGGGGGGAACTGGCGAATATGCGCCACCGTGGGGTTCTAGGGATTTTCCGTCCAAAAACGACAAAGTGCTCTGGAGGCCACGCCGTCCGCGGCCTCCAGAGGGGTATTACTTTTTTGGCGCTTCACATAGCCAGTCACAATAAATCAATCACTTAGCAGTCTGAATGTCGCATTTGGACGGAAAATCCCTAGAACCCCTATTTGAGGTCCTGCTTGATCTGATGAAAGCCGGGATTCAGCACCACCGGCTTGGCTTTGAAATAGCCCAGCAGTACCACCAGCATGTAACGCTGGCCCCGATGACGGAGGCTTTTAGCGATCGCCAGTTCCTTATCGTTCAGCGAGAAAAAGAAGCGTTGGTCGGCGGAGGTGAAAGCGGGGGGTCCATATAACTCATCTTGTTCTGCCTCGGACAAGATTTGGACACGTTCTTCGAATGCCATGGATTTAGCCCAAAAAGACTAAATCTTACTCAAACAGAGCCCAAATAGGGATCTCGAAAAAAGTAATACCCCTCTGGAGGCCACAGACGGCGGGGCCTCCAGAGCACTTTGTCGTTTTTGGACGGAAAATCCCTAGAACCCCTATGCGGTAGTTTCGACATGATCACCAATGCAATAGCATTCAGGAGACGGCTAATAGGTTTTTATCCTATTACAGTCTTTCTGCCGCAATGGCCTTCGCTTTCCATGGAGGACATCAGCGGATCGACGACAAATCGACCTCTATCCGCCTAAATCCAATGTTGTTTGCGGTGTTGGCCGCCGCGTCGATGCTCTTGAACACACGCCAGCCACCGCGTTGTCGTTCCAGGACAACGGTTTCGCTCTGTTTGCCGAACTGAACCAGGTGCAGGTGGTAGCCCTGACCCATCGGCGTCGGCACGATCATCGCCTTTGAGAACCCACCCTGCTCAAAGATCCATTTCGCTTTCAGCTCTTCCATGTCATATCTCACATTTGATGAATCAATTTGCGAATATGATAGCCTGTTGCGGTGTCCTTGGGTAGCGCCTCGGTACCGGTGCGCCTCCCCTACCCCATCAGCTGAGCCTCGGGGGCGTGAACTGGCCCAGTGAGAGAGACGAAGAGAGCGAAAAGAAGCGAAAGAGAATGATGCAGTGGGAAATAAACCCTCAGATGGTCGGGGTTGCAGCAGGAGGTGACAGTGAAGACCCCCGCAGGGTGACATAAGCAAGATGGCATATTATTGCGATGTCCTTCGAGGACAACTGGCTGGTTGTCCCTGATGAACGTTAAGCCGTTCTCAGTTTGCGAAGCCACCGATATTGCGCTGGATCAATCCGCAGCAGCTCCGCAACGACCGAATCGCGCCTCTCGGCAGTCATGCGGGTCAGCAGTGACCGGACATCGGCCTCTATGCTGTCACGGCTAGCGCCTCTGACTTCTGCCTTGCCGTACCACTCATGGCCTTCAACGATCATGCCCAGCTCCATACAGACCGCGCCAAGGAGTGTGCATGGCCTGAAATTCTTGGGTTGAAGGCGGTGTGCTTCCTCTCCCATGGCCATGGCATCAGTCCTATTGCCTTGGTCACGCAATGCGCCACCATGGGTAGTCAGAATGGCGGACTTGAGTTTGGGCTGTTCCTGGCGCTTGGCCGGGATGGCAGCGAGCAGAGTGATCGCCTCACCAGATGCAGCGCATTTGCGTAAATGGCCGCTGGCATTGACCGCACTCCAAGGGTTTTTGCTGTTACGGTATTCGGCAAGCCAATGGTCGGCTTCCAGCCGGTTGTGGGCGTGAACGACCGCCTTGGTCTCATACTTGCGCCCCGTACTCTTGAGCCAGATCGTCTCGGCCTCAAGTAACCTGGTGCCAGCATCCAGTTTGTCCAGGATGGCCATGAGTGGTTTGAAGTGGTCAGGTTCGACAAAGGCAAGGACGGCGTATTTCTCCCTGAGCGCCTGGTTCTTCACCCTAGCGATCTGCTCGGGGTCGTTCACACGCTTGACCCGCTCAACGTTCAGTCGCGCTTCAATGGCTTTCAGCGCCCCCTGAATACCCTTCTTAGCTGCGACGTTATGCGCTGGGAGCTTCCGCTGTTGTTCATGCAACAGCATCATCCTCTTCACCTGCTCCGACTCTCGCTGGGGCGCTGGAGGCATCGAGGTTGTTGGTCGGTAGGAATGCACAATCTTCCGCCCCTTATAAAAGCCTGTCGCTAAACTGCGCTGCGCCCGCTCCTCACCTGACATGCGTCTGAACTCAGTGAGAGTCATATTGCCTTCGGTAAAGCCTCTCAAGGCGCTGAGGCCGTGGCTGGCGAGAATGCCATAGCTGCTGGCAGACAGCGGCTCGTTCCTGAAAATGGCCTCAAGCAGACTATGGAGCGGATCGCCAATCGAGATCGCAGCGGGTATATCATCAACAAGGTAATGCTGAGCAAGATCCATGGGAGACAACGACATCAAGAACACTCCTTGTTCAAGGCAAAACGCCACGATACTCAATTTTCAATAGAGCCACAAAAGGTGACTGCTCCCCGCCCTAACGGCGAGGCTTCCCACTTCTTAGGCCGCTACCGTCGCTGTGACGGATTTACGCTGGCCTCCATGGGCTGAAACGACGAGTCCCGCCGCTTTTAATTCCAGAATGCCTTTCTGTCTGATGTTGAGCGCGGCATTGAGGTCGCGGTCATTGATAACCAGACAGGAAGGACACTGCCAACTCCGTTCACTGAGTTTCAACTCAGTCAGCTTGTGGCCGCAACAATGGCATGTTTTAGAGCTGGCGAACCACTGGTCAACTTTGACCAGATGCACTCCTGCTGCTGTGGCTTTGTATTCCAGCTTCATGATGAAACCATGCCAGCCTGCATCACCGATGGCGCGGGCCAGCTTATGGTTTTTCATCATGTTGGCTGATTTTAGGGTCTCCACGATGATCGCTTGGCTATCGCCAATCAAGGTGCGAGAGAGTTTGTGCTGAAAATCGGCGCGGGCATTGGCTACCCGCTCGTGCAGGGCTGCCAGTTGCCGCCTTGCTTTACTGCGGTTGGCACTACCCCATTTCTTGCGAGCCAACGCCTTTTGTTTGCGCCGCAAGTTCCGGCTGGCATTGAGCAGGTGGCGCGGGTTGGCAATCTTCTTGCCGCTGGACTGGATGAGGTAGTGGGATAGTCCCATATCGCAGCCGGTCACATTCGTGATGAACGTAGGCTTGGTCGGTGCCTCGCAGCCATCCTCGCAGAGGATGGAAGCATAATATTTGCCTGTCGGGCCGCGACTGACCGTAATGCTGGACACTACGCCAACAATGTCACGATGAATGACTGCCTTGATAGGCGTCATCTTCGGCAATTGGATGGCCTCAGCCAGCACTTTCCCGTTGGGGTGATAGCTTGATTGTCTGCCCCGCTTGCTCTTGAAGGTGGGCATTTGAGCCTTGAGCTTGGGATTGAAGAAGTTGGCGAATGCCTTATCCAGATTGATCACCGCCTGCTGCAAGGCTTGCGAATCGTACTCTTTCAGCCAGCCGTATTTGCGCGACCTTTTCGCTACTGCAAGCAGGGGTTTCAGGTCACGCTTTGGCGAAAGCGATACGCCATGACGTTGATACATGTGGCGTTTGAGTTGAAGGGCCTTGTTGTACGCGAACCGCACTGCGCCGAACTGGGCATTGAGGAATGCCGCTTGTTCGTCGGTGGGGTAGATGCGTACCTTAGTGGGGTTCTAGGGATTTTCCGTCCAAAAACGACAAAGTGCTCTGGAGGCCCCGCCGTCTGTGGCCTCCAGAGGGGTAT
>NZ_JAPCIQ010000167.1:0-4215 GCF_027707405.1 Aeromonas sp. QDB68
CACAGATTGCTTGATTCAAATTGTTAAAGAGCGACGCAGCTTTTGGCTGCTGCGGGAGTGGCATTCTACTCAACCGCTTTCTCGAGTCAAGCCTTATTTTAAGAGGCTTTTCGAGGTTACCGACCCGGTTGTTTGCGTTGCCGCTTGCCCTGTCGATGGGGGCGCATTATAGGGAGCGAATTCGTTCTGGCAAGGGGATAATTGCAAAAAGATGGCTTCCATCGTTCAACCGCTCACAAAGCAACCGTGGTGATGTATTAATGCACGAAAAGGATCTGCAGATTGATATTCCGGATGCTGTATTGAGGCTTGCAGGTTGGCAGATCAAGCTTGTGTCGATTTGGCTTTCCCCTGCTGCACAACCATGATGATCGGCTTTCCGCCTTCGGGTAACATAGCGCCCCTTTGCGATTCTCACACTCTTGGGCTTTGGAGAGTTTAATGCCTTTTGCACTTGGCCAGCGTTGGATTAGTGATACAGAGACGGATCTGGGTTTGGGGACTGTCGTTGCTGTTGAAGGACGCATGGTTACCCTGTTGTTTCCGGCTACCGGTGAAAACCGCATGTATGCCAAAGAAGAGGCGCCGGTGACCCGGGTCAGCTTCAATGTGGGCGATCAGATAGCCAGTCACGAAGACTGGACCATGACGGTCGAAGAAGTGCAGGAGAAAGACGGCCTGCTTATATATGTGGGTGTGCGCACCGACAATGATGAGCCCGTTGCCCTCAAGGAAGTGTTTCTCAACAACTTCATCAAGTTCAACAAGCCGCAGGATCGCCTGTTCGCCGGCCAGATTGACCGGATGTCCCGCTTTACCCTGCGCTACGAGGCGTTGATCAACCAGCACCAGCGTCGTCGCAACCCGACTCGCGGTCTGGCCGGTGGCCGGGTCAGCCTGATCCCGCACCAGCTCTATATCGCCCATGAAGTGGGTCACCGCTACGCCCCGCGTGTATTGCTGGCGGACGAGGTGGGTCTGGGCAAAACCATCGAAGCGGGCATGATCATTCATCAGCAGCTGCTCTCCGGCCGCGCCCATCGGGTGCTGATCCTGCTGCCCGAAACGCTCCAGCACCAGTGGCTGGTCGAGATGTTGCGCCGCTTCAACCTGCACTTCTCCCTGTTTGACGAGGAGCGCTGCATTGAGGCGTTCGCCGATGCAGAGAACCCCTTCGAGACCGAACAGCTGGTGATCTGCAGCCTCGATTTCCTGCGCAAGAAGCGTCGTCGCTTCGAGCAGGTGCTGGAAGCCGAGTGGGATCTGCTGGTTGTCGACGAAGCTCACCATCTGGAGTGGAGTGAAGAGGCGCCGAGCCGTGCCTATGAAATGGTGGAAGCACTGGCCGAACAGGTGCCGGGCGTGCTGCTGCTGACCGCCACCCCGGATCAGCTGGGCCACCAGAGCCACTTTGCCCGTCTGCGCCTGCTCGACCCCGAGCGTTTCTACGACTACGACGCCTTCCTCGCCGAGGAGCAGGCCTACGGTCAGGTTGCCAGCGCCGCGCAAGAGCTGCTGGATGGCGAGACCCTGAGCGAAAACGCCAAAGCCATCCTGGCCGATCAACTGACCGGTCTGGATCTCGGCGATGCCGCCGCCCGTCAACAGGCGGTCGCCAAGCTGCTGGATCAACACGGCACCGGCCGCGTCCTGTTCCGCAACAGCCGCGCCAATATTCAAGGCTTCCCGGAGCGCCACCTCAACGTCTACCCCATGCCGCTGCCGGAGCAGTACAAGACCGCCATCAAGGTGATGGGTATGATGGGTGGCAATGGCGGCGATCTGCAGACCCGTGCCCTGCGCTACCTCTATCCCGAGAAGATCTTCCAGCAGTTCGAAGGCGACAACGCTACCTGGACCCAGTTCGACCCGCGCGTCGAATGGTTGCTGGAACTGCTCCTCTCAGCCCGTCAGCAGAAGGTGCTGGTGATCTGCTCCGAAGCAGCCACCGCCATCGCGCTGGAGGAGGCGCTGCGCACCCGTGAAGGGATCCGTGGCGCCGTGTTCCACGAAGGGATGTCGATCCTCGAGCGGGACAAGGCCTCCGCCTATTTCGCTCAAGCTGAGGGGGGCGCTCAGGTGCTGCTCTGCTCCGAGATCGGCTCCGAAGGTCGCAACTTCCAGTTTGCCAGCCATCTGGTGCTGTTCGATCTGCCACTCAACCCGGATCTGCTGGAGCAGCGGATCGGTCGTCTCGATCGCATCGGCCAGCAGAACACCGTCGAGATTCACGTCCCCTATCTGGAGGGCACCTCCCAGCGCGCCCTGCAGCTCTGGTATCACGATGGCCTCGATGCGTTCGAGCAGACCTGTCCTACCGCCCGTCCGGTATTTGAAGCGGTGCGTGACGAGCTGTTCGAGCTGCTGGCCGCCAACACCGGCGAGCAGGGCACCCTCGACGCCCTGCTGGTCAAGACCCGCGAACTGCACGAGCCGCTCAAGGCCAAGCTGGAACAGGGCCGCGATCGTCTGCTGGAGATCCACTCCAGCGGTGGCGAAGCTGCCAAACAACTGGTCGAGAAGCTGGCTGCCGAAGATAACGACACCGGCATGATCTCCTTCGCCCTCAAGATGTTCGACGAGATCGGCGTCAATCAGGATGATCGCGGCGAGAACGCGCTGGTGCTGATGCCGGGCGATCACATGCTGGTACCCAGCTTCCCGGGCCTGCCGCAAGACGGCATGACCATCACCTTCGACCGCACCACCGCCCTGTCGCGGGACGATATGTCGTTCCTCTCCTGGGATCACCCCATGATGCGCGGCGGTATCGACCTGATCCTCGGCTCCGAGATCGGTGCCACCTCGGTCGCCCTGCTCAAGAACAAGGCGCTGCCGGTCGGTTCCATCCTGCTGGAGCTGATCTTCGTCGCCGAGTCTGCGGCTCATCCCCAGCTCTACCGCTTCATGCCGCCGACACCGATCCGCCTGCTGATGGACAAGAACGGCAACAACCTCGGCGAGAAGGTGGCGTTCGATGCCTTCAACCGCCAGCTGACGCCGGTCAACCGCCACCTTGGCAGCAAGCTGGTGACTGCGTCCCAGCCGGTGATCCACGGTCTGATTGGCCAGGGTCAGGCGATTGCCGAAGAGCTGAAGGCCGGGATTGTCGACAAGGCCCGCGCCCAGATGGCGCAGACCCTGCAGCAGGATCTCGATCGTCTGGAGGCGCTCAAGGCGGTCAACCCGAACGTGCGCGACAGCGAGCTGGAATATCTGCGCAATCTGCAGGCAGAATTGCACCACCTGATCGACCAGACCCAGCTCAAGCTGGATGCCATCCGCTTTATTGTGGTGACCCATAACTGATAAAACGTGAAATGGCCAAACCCAACGCAAGTTGGCTGCCATGCACTTTTTATCGTGGTAACCCATAACTGATGGGGGCTTGCCCCCGCTTTGACCAAAGATGCGAGACGCTATGTTTGTATACTCACCGCCCCTGGAACCCTGGCTCGATATCCTGTTCAAGGACAAGGACATCATGGTGGTCAACAAGCCCACTGGCCTGCTGAGCGTCCCCGGGCGCGGCCCCGAGAATGAAGACAGCGTGCTCCATCGGGTCAAGCAGCAACACCCCAAAGCGGCAGCCGCCCATCGCCTTGATATGGCGACCACCGGCGTGCTGGTGATCCCGCTCAACCCCAACTCCCACCGGGAGCTGAGCCGGCAATTCCGCGAGCGGGAGACCGAGAAGCACTACCTCGCCTGGGTGTGGGGTGAACCGGAGCTGGATGCGGGTGAAGTGGATCTGCCACTCTGCGTCGACTGGCCCAACCGGCCGAAACAGAAAGTTGACCACGAGGAGGGGCGTCATGCCCTGACCCTGTGGCAGAAGCTGAAGGTGGAGAATGGCAACAGCCTGATCAAGCTGACCCCGATTACCGGTCGCTCCCATCAGCTGCGGGTTCATATGCTGGAGCTGGGTCACCCCATCCTCGGCGATAACCTCTACGCCAATCCGGATGCGCTGGCGGCAGCACCGCACCTTTATCTGCATGCGGCCAGCCTGACCATCAGCCACCCCCGCAGCGGCGAGCGGATGACCTTCGAGGCGCCAGCCCCTTTCCCGGTCTGAGCCTGACAGGTAACTGCCAAATAAAAAGAAAGCCCCCATCGAGAGATGGGGGCTTTTTTATGGCGCTGTCCCAATTACATGTTGAAAGGCTAACCTTGAAGTAGGTCATCACCCTGAGGGCCTCCATCATGGATACC
>NZ_JAPCIQ010000168.1:0-4072 GCF_027707405.1 Aeromonas sp. QDB68
AACAGCCTTGCTCCCCCAACTCAAGTCGCATTTATGAATAATTAGTCAAAAATGTGCTTATCTGAACAGCATTGCGGCCTGGCCGGGGTGTTTGTCATTTCACTTCCACTTCGAATCGGGCCACAACCCGAGCCGGAATGGCTTGCTGATTCTGCTCCGATGGCCGGTAGCGCAGCTGCGCCAGCCCGGAGATGGCGATGAGATCCAGCACGCCGGGGGGCTGGGACTCCAGTACCTCTGGGCTGAACAGCGTGCCATTGGAATCGATGAGGTAGCGAAGGGTCACATACCCCTTGACCGGCCTCTTCGCCGGCAGCCCCCCGACCGGGTTAAACCTGATGGCATCCCCCACCAGCACCCAGTATTCGGGCAGCGTTTCCCAGGTGACATCCACCGGAGGCTGATTCAGCTTGGCGGTGGGGCTGGCACAGCCCCCGAGCAGGGCCAGGGCGGCCCACAGCAACAACCCTTTCACTCGCACTCGACATTCCCTCTTCGTTGTATCGCTCGACTCCATGAGCGACGCGCCAGTGTCAGGCAAAGGGGCTCATCCTGGAAGCCCCCATCTGGCAGGCAAAAAAAAGCCAACCCCGGAGGGCTGGCCTTGTGATCTCTCACGACTCAGGCGCGCTTGTCGCTTACCACCAGCCAGAGGGCATGGACCATGCCGGGCAGACCGCCCAGCAGGGTCAGCACTATGTTGATGAGGAAATGGAGGCTGAAGCCTACCTGGATAAAGGCGCAGACCGGGGGGAGAAAGATGGCCAGCAGGATCTTGAGCAGATTGTTCATCGGGATTCCTCGTGTAAACAGCGCTTGGGGTTGGCCTAACCATAAACACCCAAAGCCTCAACTGCAAACCAGACAGGGGATCCGCTCTCCTCCTTTCCGCCAGGCGTTGAGGTCGTGAACCATCTGATTGCGGCTGCCACGCCAGAGCAGACCGGGATCCGCCAGGGCCTTCTCGAACCTGCCATCCACCAGCACGTCCAGCAAGGCCACCAGCTCCCGCTGGGCCGGGCTGAGATCGGCCAGCAGATAACCGGTCCAGCACCAGATGTCCTTGCCGGGGCACTCGGCCCGCACCCGCTTCACCAGCGCCAGCACATGCGGCACGTTGGCGGGGTGGAGCGGATCGCCGCCGGAGAGCGACAGTCCGCGCCGCTTGATGCGGCTGTCGTTGAGATCGTGAATGATGCGATCGCTCATCGCCTCATCGAACGGCTTGCCCCCATCGAGCCGCCAGGTGCTCTGGTTGTAGCAACCGGGGCACTGGTGCTCGCAACCCGACACGAACAGGGTGGCGCGGGTGCCGGGGCCGTTGATCACATCGACCGGGTAGTACTGGTGGTAGTGCATTCGAGTTCTCCGGGTTAACGGCCAACCCCCTCCCAACCTCCCCCTTCGAAAGGGGGAGGAGCTTCTTTGCCCCCTCCCCTGCCAAGGGGAGGGCTGGGGTGGGGTCTGCCCGCTTACATATGCTTGACGCGGCGCTTCACCTCTTCCTGCTTGCCCGCGTTGAAGGGGCGCGCATCCGGGCTGCCGAGATAGCCGCACACCCGGCGGGTCACCGACACCTTGGCCGGGTCGTGGTTGCCGCAGCGCGGGCAGGTGAAGCCCTTGGAGGTGCACTCGAACTCGCCGGTGAAGCCGCAGTCGTAGCACTCGTCGATGGGGGTGTTGGTGCCGTAGTAGGGCACCTTGTCATAGCTGTAGTCCCAGACATTCTCCAGCGCCTCCAGGTTGTGCTGGATGTTGGGGTACTCGCCGTAGCAGATGAAGCCGCCGCTGGCGATGGGCGGATAGGGCGCCTCGAAGTCCAGCTTGTCGTAGGGGTTCACCTGCTTCTCCACGTCCAGGTGGAAGCTGTTGGTGTAGTAGCCCTTGTCGGTCACCCCGGCCACCACGCCAAACTCCTTGGCGTCGATGCGGCAGAAACGGGTGCAGAGGTTCTCGCTCGGGGTGGAGTAGAGACTGAAGCCGTAGCCGGTCTCCTCCTTCCACTCGTCGGTGGCCGCCTTGAGCCGCGCGATGATGGCGATGGCCTTCTGGCGCAGGGTCTCGCTGTCGAACAGGTGGACGTCTGTGCCATAGAGGGCGTTGATGGTCTCGTGTACCCCGATGTAACCCAGCGAAATGGAGGCGCGGCCATGTTTGAAGATCTCGCTGATGTTGTCATCGGCCTTGAGGCGCACCCCGCAGGCCCCCTCCATGTAGAGGATGGGGGCGACCCGGGCCTTGACCCCGTCCAGGCGCTTGATGCGGTACATGAGCGCTGTCTTGGCCACCCGCAGGGCGGCATCCAGCTTGTCCCAGAAGTCCGCTTCATCGCGGGATTTCAGGGCAATGCGCGGCAGGTTGAGGCTCACGACACCTAAGTTGTTGCGCCCTTCGTGGACCAGCTCGCCATTCTCCTCGTAGGCACCGAGGAAGGAACGGCACCCCATGGGGGTCTTGAAGGAGCCTGTGACCTTGACCACCTGGTCGTGGTTGAGGATGTCCGGGTACATCCGCTTGGAGGCGCACTCCAGCGCCAGCTGCTTGATGTCGTAGTTGGGATCCCCCTGCTTGTGGTTCAGGCCATCCTTGATGGCGAACACCAGTTTCGGGAAGACGGCGGTCTTCCTGTTCTTGCCAAGGCCGGCGATGCGGTTGCCAAGGATGGCGCGCTGGATGAGGCGCGATTCCCAACTGTCCCCCAGGCCAAAGCCGAAGGTGACAAACGGCGTCTGACCGTTGGCGGTGTGCAGGGTATTGACCTCGTATTCGAGGGACTGGAAGGCGTCGTGGCACTCCTTCTCGGTGCGGGCCATGGCATAGGCATCCACGTCCCTGATCCCCCACTCCTCGGCCACCTCCCGGTGCTTGTGCCAGCTGATGGCCACATAGGGTGCCAGCACTTCGTCGATGCGGTTGATGGTGGTGCCGCCATAGATATGGCTCGCCACCTGGGCGATGATCTGGGCGGTCACCGCAGTGGCGGTGCTGATGGATTTGGGAGTGTCTATCTCCGCGTTGCCCATCTTGAAGCCGTGGGTCAGCATCCCCTGCAGATCGATCAGCATGCAGTTGAACATCGGGAAGAAGGGGGAGTAGTCAAGATCGTGGAAGTGCAGGTCGCCGCTCTCGTGGGCCTGCACCACGTCACGGGGCAGCATGTGACTGATGGCGTAATGCTTGGCGACGATGCCCGCCAGCAGGTCACGCTGGGTCGGGATCACCTTGGAGTCCTTGTTGGCGTTCTCGTTGAGCAGGGCCGCGTTGGTCTGCTCCACCAGGCCGCGGATCTCCTGGGCCAGACGACCCCTGGCCTCGCGGGCCTGATCCCGGTCGTGACGGTATTCGATGTAGGCACGGGCGATGGCCTTGTCGTCGGAGGCCATCAGGTGGTTCTCGACCCGGTTCTGGATCTCGTGGATGTCTACCTCCCCTCGCCCCTCCAGCTCCTGGCTGACAGCGGCGGCAATGCGCTCTGCCAGCGCCGGACTGGCCTGATTGACCGCTGCCGCCGCTCGGCTGACCGCATCGCGGATCAGTTGGCCATTGAATGGTGCACGACATCCATCGCGTTTGATCACTACCGGTTTCATCGATTTTCCCCGTATTGAAAGACCTGGTGGCCACCCTCGGCTCACCCTCGTTGAGTCCCCTTCTCCACGCCCGTCCCCGGCGCAAACAAGGTCAGCCAAGGCTTGAAACACCTGGGCTGACACTGAGAGGGCGACCACTTATGCACAGCTTTATGACACTATATATGGGTGTTTTTTTTATGCTTACCCCTATATGTGGGGTCTATTAGGCACCAAAGCGGTACCCTGTTTCTTGATCCAGAACAGGTTTTGGAAGGAGTGGGGCAGTTCACAACCAGCGCCCAAAGAGGCTATCTCTGTGCATCCCAGACGGGGGGCGGGCTGGCGCCCGATGGCAGGCCGCAGGGGAGGATAGCACCATCTGACAACAATTGACCGAGGCAACCAGCAGCCGGAACGCACATATTGACATCCTCCCCCACCTTCGCGCTTCGCGTCTCAGGAGGGGGATTCCCATTACTGGGTGATAGCTGCTCGCGCAG
>NZ_JAPCIQ010000169.1:0-4070 GCF_027707405.1 Aeromonas sp. QDB68
AACCCTTTTTCATGGCTCCAGATGACAAACATGATCTCATATCAGGGACTTGTTCGCACCTTCCCTAGATCTGTACACTTTTTTGAAACATAGTTATCTCCTTTGTCGGACTGGGCCCTCCTTTGTCGGACTGGGCCCTCCTTGGCGAGGGCCTCCTCTTATCGGCGCTTTCCCCGAAAGCTGAACCGCTCTCCCCGGATTCGCCCATGAGTCGGCGGCAGATAAGGGGTATGATCCGCCCCCTAGCGCCATGCCATTGACGGAGGAGAGCCATGCTCGAAAATCAGATGATGTTGTTGGCGGTGTTTGAACGGGCGGCGCTGATGCTGATGACGCTCTTTCTTCTCACCCGCACCCGGCCGTTTCAGCGATTGTTCCAGAAGCGTGACCACACCCCGGCCGAGCTGGTGCTGGTGGCGGCCATCTTCTGTCTGTTCGCGGTGTTCAGCACCTACACCGGCATTCCGGTGGAGGGGGCCCTCATCAATGTGCGGATCATCGCCATCATCTCCGGCGGCATCCTGTTCGGCCCCTGGGTCGGCATTCCGGCCGGGGTCATCTCGGGGCTGCACCGTTATCTCATCGACATGGATGGCCACACCTCCATTCCCTGTCTCATCGCCAGCATCATCGCCGGCCTGCTGGCCACCTGGCTGCACCTGCGCTGTCGCAAGTCGCGGCTCTGGCTCTATGGCATCCTGGCGGGGATGGCCTGCGAGGGGCTGACCATGCTGCTTATCTGGCAACTGACCGAGCCCCATGCGGTAGGTGTGGAGATTGTCAGTCATATTGCCTACCCGATGATCGCCGGTGCGCTCTGTATCGGGCTCATCATCAAGCTGGTGCAGGACCTGGACGACGAGAAGGAGCTGATTGCCGCCAAGCAGGCCAAGCTGGCGCTCGACATCGCCAACAAGACGTTGCCGTTTTTCCAGAACATCGATCGCCACTCCCTGAGCCAGGTGTGCGGCATCATTCGCAGCGAGATCAGCGCCGATGCGGTGGCCATCACCGATACCCGCGACGTGCTGGCCTATGTGGGGGTGGGCAAGGATTACTACGAGCTGGACGAGCACCACGCCATCAGCGACATGACCCACAGAGCGGTGCTGCTGGACCAGATCATCATCAACAACGATCTGCGCCAGTATCACCTCTCCGATTTCCACTCGGTCATCATTATTCCGCTGCGGGAAAACGGCGCCGTCAGCGGCACCCTCAAGATCTACTATCGCCGCACCCACAGCATCACCAGCTCCCTCAAGGAGATGGCGGTGGGTCTCTCCCAGCTCATCTCCACCCAGATGGAGGTGTCGCGCATCGAGCAGCTCAAGGAGATGACCCGCAAGGCGGAGTTCACCGCGCTGCAGAGCAAGATCAACCCCCACTTCCTGTTCAACGCCCTCAATGCCATCTCGTCGCTGATCCGCATCCGTCCCCAGCAGGCACGCCAGCTGATCGCGAACCTCGCGGATTACCTGCGCTACAACCTCAACAAGGGGGACACCCTCATCGACATCCAGGAGGAGCTGCAGCAGGTGCGCGACTACGTGGCCATCGAGCAGGCCCGCTTCGGCGACAAGCTGGAGGTGGTGTTCGAGGTGGACGACGTGCATATCCAGGTGCCGAGCCTGCTGTTGCAGCCGTTGGTGGAAAACGCCATCCTGCACGGCATCCAGCCCCGCAGTGCGCCGGGTCGGGTCACCATCGAGGTGAAGCAGCTGGCGGGCGGCATCCGGGTCGCGGTGCGCGACACCGGCTACGGCATCAGCCAGGCGGTGATCGACGGGGTCGCCGCCGGTCGGGTGGAAAGCCGCAGCATCGGTCTGATGAACGTGCATCAGCGGGTCAAGCTGCTCTATGGCGACGGCCTGCACCTCAAGCGGCTGGAGCCGGGGACCGAAGTCTGTTTCTATCTGCCTGATCAGGAGGCAATGCCATGCTGAAAGCCATCATAGTGGAAGACGAATACCTTGCCCGCGAGGAGCTGGCCTTTCTGGTGGGGCAGCACAGCAACATCGAGATAGTGGCGAGCTTCGAGGACGGGCTGGAGGCGTTCAAGTATCTGCAGGATCACGAGGTGGACGTGGTGTTTCTGGATATCCAGATCCCCGCCATCGACGGCCTGCTGCTGGCCAAGAACCTGCACAAGTCCAGCCATCCGCCCCACATCGTCTTCGTCACCGCCTACAAGGAGTTTGCGGTGGAGGCGTTCGAGCTGGAGGCATTCGACTACATCCTCAAGCCCTACAACGAGCCGCGCCTCATCAATCTGCTGCAAAAGCTCGAACTGGCGGGCAAGTCCCAGCCCCAGGGTGCGGAGTCCGGGACGCCACAGAACCGCACCGTCAATCTGGTGAAGGGGGAGCGCATCATCGTCACCCCCTGCGAGCAGATCTACTACGCGGAAGCCGACGAGAAGCTGACCCATGTCTACACCCGTACCGATCGCTACGTGATGACCATGACCCTCAGCGAGTTTGTCAGCCGGCTGCCGGCCGAGGGGTTCTTTCGTTGCCACCGCTCCTACTGCGTCAACATCAACAAGATCCGCGAGATAGTGCCCTGGTTCAACAGCACCTATCTCATCCGGCTCCATGACCTGCCGTTCGAGGTGCCGGTCAGCCGCAGCAACATCAAGGCGTTCCGTCAGCTGATGCGGCTCTGATTGTCATTCATTCCCGCCGATCTGCATTTCATGCCTTAATCGGTCGGCGGGAGTGGCGTCTTGCCTATAGTGGCCCCAATTTCCTTAAGGCCATTCCTCGAGACGCATCATGACCATCGATCTGAATCGCACCCGCTACCTCACCCTGTTGGGGACCATCATCACCCAGTTCGCGCTGGGATCCGTGTACACCTGGAGCCTGTTCAACGCCCAGCTTTCCGACAAGCTGGACGAGCCGGTGAGCCAGGTCGCCTTCGCCTTCGGCCTGCTCAGCCTCTCCCTGGCGGTGGCCTCCTCCCTGGCAGGCAAGCTGCAGGAGCGGTTCGGGGTGCGCAACGTCACCCTGGGCGCCGGCGTGCTGCTCGGCATCGGCTTCTTCCTCACCGCTCATGCCAGCAACCTGGCGATGCTCTACCTCTGCGCCGGCATCCTGGTCGGTTTTGCAGACGGTACCGGTTACCTGATGACCCTCTCCAACTGCGTGAAGTGGTTCCCGGAGCGCAAGGGGCTCATCTCCGCCTGCTCCATCGGTGCCTACGGTCTCGGCAGCTTGGGCTTCAAGTACATCAACCTGCTGCTGCTTTCGAGCAACGGCCTTGAGACCACCTTCCAGCTGTGGGGGCTGATCGCCATGTCCATGGTGCTGGTGGGTGGCATGCTGATGAAGGATGCGCCCAAGCAGGCCGCCGCCGTGCAGCAGAGCGAGAGCCGCGACTTCACCCTGGCCGAGGCGATGCGCAAGCCCCAGTACTGGATGCTGGCGCTGATGTTCCTCACCGCCTGCATGAGCGGTCTCTACGTCATCGGCGTGGCCAAGGACATCGGCGAGAAGATGGTGGGCCTGCCGGCCGTGGTCGCCGTCAACGCCGTCGCCATCATCGCCATGGCCAACCTGGGCGGCCGGCTGGTGCTGGGCATCCTCTCCGACAAGATGTCCCGTATCCGGGTCATCACCATCGCCCAGTTGATTACCCTGGCGGGTATGGCGCTGCTGCTGTTCGCGCCGCTCAATGCCAACTTGTTCTTCGTGGCAGTGGCCTGTGTAGCGTTCAGCTTCGGCGGTACCATCACCGTCTACCCCTCGCTGGTGAGCGACTTCTTCGGCCTCAACAACCTGACCAAGAACTACGGCGTCATCTATCTGGGCTTTGGTCTGGGCAGCATCATCGGCTCCATCGTGGCCTCCCTGTTCGGCGGCTTCATGGCGACCTTCAACCTGATCCTGGTGTTGCTGGTGGTGGCCCTGGTGCTCTCTCTCACCATCCGCCTGCCGGCTCCCGTTGCGGCTGTCGACAGGGCCTGACCCCTCTCGCTTCTCAAGTCATAAAAAAATCTATGGTCACCCCCTTTTTTGCAACCTTGATTTCGGGTGTTGTGGTTGGCTTGCTTAAATCTATCCGGC
>NZ_JAPCIQ010000170.1:0-3821 GCF_027707405.1 Aeromonas sp. QDB68
TGCCGATGTGGAGCGGGTGATGTCACTTTGTAGCCGAGATTGGATAAAACTGACCTAATGTTTAATCCGATTGGTATTACCATGAATCAGTCTCTGCTCAGTGAATTCGGTGATCCCATTGCTCGCGTCGAGGCCGCGCTGGCCGCACTGCGTGCCGGCCAGGGTGTGCTGGTGGCCGACGATGAAGATCGTGAGAATGAGGGTGACCTCATCTTCGCCGCAGAATCCATGACCAATGAACAGATGGCCATGATGATCCGCGAGTGTTCCGGCATCGTCTGCCTCTGCCTGACCGACGAGCGGGTTCGCCAGCTCGAGCTGCCGATGATGGTGGAGGCCAACTCCAGCCACTACCAGACCGCCTTCACCGTGACCATCGAAGCGGCGCAGGGGGTGACCACCGGGGTGTCCGCCGCCGATCGCATCACCACCATACGTGCCGCCATCGCCGACGGGGCCAGACCGTCCGACCTGCATCGCCCCGGCCATGTCTTCCCGCTGCGTGCCCGTACCGGGGGCGTGCTGACCCGTCGCGGTCACACCGAAGCCACGGTCGATCTGATGCAGCTCGCCGGGCTCAAACCTTACGGCGTGCTGTGCGAGCTGACCAGGGAGGATGGCTCCATGGCCAGGTTGCCGGACCTGGTGGCCTTCGGTCGCCAGCACCAGATGCCGGTGCTGACCATCGAGGATCTGGTGCAATATCGTCAATTGCTGTCAGAGCGTTCAGCCTGAGCCTCATACGAAATTGTAATAAGCCGAAATTTTGGTTACGCTTTGCACGAACCTCATCCGGAGACACTCTTTTTTGATTAAAGTTTGCGCATAAAGTGTGCAACTAAAAAAAAATGAGGGTTTTAACGCATTTATCTGTGATGGGGCCTATCCAAAGTATGATTTTTTTGTGCCATAATCACGCCGCTTGCTAAACGTCTGGCGAGTTAAAGGGAGCTTTTAAAAATGAAAAAAATGTTGTTGGTAGGTGTTGTTGGTCTGTCCGCTCTGCTGGGCGGTTGTGCAAACACCAGCGAACTGGAAACTTCCGTTCAGAATCTGTCTAACAAAGTTGACCAACTGGCTCAAGATGTTAGCGCTGTTCGTGCTGATCAGTCCAAGATCGCTGCTGATGTTGCAGAAGCCAAGCAAGAAGCTATGCGTGCTAACCAGCGCATCGACAACATGGCTACTTCCTACAAGAAGTAATCCATGCGAAAAAATGGCGCATTTTAATGCGCCATTTTTTTTTGCCTGAAATCTGGCAATTCTCCGAGTTTGACTCCCGCCTGAACAAGGCAATGCCGACCGATCGGCATTCCCCGTCCTGAATATCTCTTCGATCAATAAAGCAGGCTGTAGAGCTTGCGGCGGTAATTCTGCGCTGCCGGATGTGCGCCCATGGTGGCCAGCACATCGAGATAGATCTTCTTGGCATCTCCAAAGGCCAGATCCCGCTTGAGAATGGTGAACAGCAAGGCCAGAGCCTTTTCCTGTCGACCGACCTGGCTGTAGAGTACCGCCAGCTCCTGGGCGAGGGCGTCATCTGCCGGCTGTTCGGCGTGACGCAGCTCCAGGGCGCGCAGTTCAGGGCTGTCACTGGCCTGCAGCGCCAGCGAGAGGCGAGAGCTCAGGGTCTGATAGTGATCGTCCTGTGCCACCATGGGGATGGCGGCGAGCAGGGCTTGCGCCTCGTCCAGCAGGTTCAGATCCAGGGCCGCCTGTGCCAGCCAGAGGCTGATGTCGTGACGCTCGGCGGCGAGGCGATGGGCCTTGCTCAGGTGGGCGTGCGCCACATCGGCCTGCTCTGCGGCCAGTGCCTGCTTGGCCTGCTCCAGCAGCAGCTCTTCTTCCTTGGGGGCGAAAGCAGCGAAATACTGGCGCAGGGTCGCTTCATCCTGCGGGCCTTCCAGGATGGCCTGCTCGTCCGGACGACCCTGATGGAACAGCACCAGGGCGGGTAACGCGCGCAGGGCCAGCTGGCTCGCCAGCGGCTGCAGCTGGGGATCGTTCATATCGACTTTGGCCAAGGTGACGCCAGGATTGGCCTGACCAACCAGGGCTTCCACCAGGGGGGTCATGGCCTGACACTCCGGCATCTGCGGGGCGTGGAAGTAGATGACGACCGGCTTTTTCAGGGATGCATCGATCAGTTCGGCGTGAAAATTCTGGGGAGTGATGTCGACGATCATGAGGCTGACTCTCGGAAAATGGTGTGGATCAACATGGGGTCCAGCGGAGTGGATTTCAAGCTCCCGTCCAGCAGATAGGCATCGACCTGGCGGGTCGGGGCGGCGAGGCTGAGCCATCCTCTGCCAATGGGCCAATCGCTCACTTCATAGATGCGGGTATCGAGCAGGTTCTCCAGCCGCCACCCTTGCTCCGGCAAGAAGCAGACCTTCTCCAGCCCGGCGGCGATGCCGGCGCCGTGGGCCTTGAGCACCGCCTCCTTGCGCGACCACAGCCGATAGAAGGCCGAGTCCTGCTCCTGCACTGGCAGGGTGCGCAGCCACAGGTATTCCCCGGGGGCATAGAAACGCTCTGCCAGGGGCAGTATGGGGCGGCGGCGCAGGCCCATTTCGATATCCACGCCGAGGGGACCCTCCCGACAGAGGGCGAGCACCAACCAGTCACCGCTGTGGCTGAGGTTGAACTGCCAGTGGTGGTTGCACAGCATCGGCTTGCCATGCTCGCCGATGTGAAAGGCCAGAGAGCCGGCAGGGCAGTGGAGGCGTTCGGCCAGCAGGCGGCGAAGCAACACGCGTCCCAGCAGATACTCGCGCTGGCGGCCGGGTTGGCGGATCTCGTGCCAGTGGCGGTATTCCTCCGGGGAGAGCCCGGATGACAGCCCGATCAGCTGTTCAGTATCGACGAGCGCGGTATTTAACAAATAGAGATCCGCAGAAAGCATAATATTTCACTTAAAAATGGGGTCGAAGTAGCGATAACAATCCGTTTGGAGAGGCCGAAACCGATGCTTTCAAGATTGTATATTGTTTGGCCATGATCACATAAATTGCGCTAAACAGAGCATTTCCTTGCAAAAATGTGAGTTCGATTGGGATTTTCGCTTGCCTCGATAGAATTCTTGGATATAGTCGGGTGCTGTTGCCTTATAAATTGCCCTGTCGGGCTGCATTTTAACAAGTTTCACTCTTTTTTGCGGGGATAAAGGATTGCGCCACCTGATGCTACTGCTGGTCGCGCTCGGAATGGTAGGTTGTGCTTCGGCACCCCAACCCGAGGTCGCGAGCAAGATCGAGGTTTCCATGATGGAACCCGTGATTGAACCCGAAGTTTCGCCTACCCCGGATGTCAACGAAATCCTGACCGTATACAAAGAGTGGCGTGGTACCCCCTATCGTTATGGCGGTACCACAGAACGAGGTATCGATTGCTCGGCGTTTACCCGTGAAGTGTTCCGCAATGCCATCGGCATCGAATTGCCCCGCGATACCCGCTCCCAGGTCCATGAAGGCTCTCGCGTCTCCAAGCAGGATCTGGTCGAGGGGGACCTGGTCTTCTTCAAGATCAACCCGCGTCTGAACCATGTCGGCATCTATGTCGGCAACGGTGAATTCATCCATGTCTCCTTCCGTGCCGGCGTCACGCGCTCCAAGCTCGACAATGTGTATTGGCGCAACAAGTTCTGGCAGGCACGCCGGATCGATATCTGAGTCAGGCTGGACAAACGGCTCGCAGTACGGACTGTTTTTCCAACCTCACTTGAACCGGACCCTCAGGGTCCGGTTTTTTTATGGTTCATCGCGGCTTTCCGGGGAAGGCCGCCTTGATTTTCAGAAAAAAGTATTCTGAGTCCCTAAATC
>NZ_JAPCIQ010000171.1:0-3675 GCF_027707405.1 Aeromonas sp. QDB68
TGCGCGAGCAGCTATCACCCAGTAATGGGAATCCCCCTCCTGTGACGCGAAGCGCTAAGGTGGGGGAGGATGTCAAGGTGTCTGTCAATGTTTGGTGATGTCCCAGCAGAGGGAGAGCAGGTCATGAAATTTTTCAAATTGCCGGATCTGGGCGAAGGACTGGCCGAGGCCGAGATCGTCGAGTGGAAGGTGAGCGCCGGTGATACGGTGCAGGTAGATCAGGTACTGCTGTCGGTGGAGACGGCTAAGGCGTTGGTAGATGTGCCCTCACCGGTGGCCGGGGTCATCGCCAGATTGTGCGGGCAGGAGGGGGACATCCTCCACATCGGGGCACCGCTGGTGGAGTTTGAAGGGGGCGAGGATGACGGCACCGTCGTTGGCAAGGTCAGCGCCCATCAGCAGCATATCGAGGATCATTTCGTGGTGGGGGCCATGGCGCCCGGCGGCACGCTGGTACAAGCCATGCCAGCGGTCCGTCTGCTGGCGCAAAAACTGGGGCTGGACATCGACAAGGTCAAGGGAACCGGCAGCGCTGGCATGGTGACCGAGCAGGATGTGCAACAGGCGTTCGAGGCCCAGCAGGAGAGCGGCAACGAATTCCTGAAAGGCTCGCGCCGGGCCATGGCCAAGGCGATGGAGCTCTCGCACCGGACTGTGGTGCCGGTGAGCATCACCGACGAAGTGGACTTGCGCCACTGGCGCCCGGATGAAGATGTGACGGTGCGCCTCATCAAGGCGATCGGCGTGGCTTGTCGGGCCGAACCCTCCATGAATGCGTGGTTTGACGAAGAGACCCTGTCGCGGCGTCTGTTCAGGGAGGTCAATGTGGCCATCGCGGTCGACTCCAAGCATGGGCTCTATGTGCCCGTGATGGAGAACGTGGCAGAGCGGGACCCGGCTGACATACGGCAGGGGCTGGATCGGATGATCGCCGATGTGAAGGCCCGTGCCGTGCCGCGGGAAATGCTGCAGGGGGCAACCATCACCCTCACCAACTTTGGCGCCATCGCTGGCCGTTACGCCAGCCCCATCGTCACACCACCCCAGGTGGCCATCATAGGAGCGGGCAAGTTGTTCGAGAAGGTGGTGTTCATCCACGGCGAGGCGCGCCCGGTGCGTGCACTTCCCCTGTCGATGACGTTTGACCACAGAGCCTGCACCGGTGGAGAGGCGGCTCGCTTCCTCAAAGCCCTGGTTCAGGCACTGGAGTCGGCACAGGTCTAAACCGCTGTACCCCGCCGCTGGCGGGGTACAAATTTGTTTGCGTAATCGACAAAGGCACGTATAATCTCAACCAGCTTGAAAGGGCGATAGTTATGTCAATGAATATGATGTTTTACATCTTTTCCTGTTGTTCATAAGTAATCCCGTTTTTTGAGCTTTACCCGCTGAAAAGCATAAGTAATTATTTTGAATACAGGTTTAAAGATATGTCTAACATGATCACCGGTACCGTTAAGTTTTTCAACGAAACCAAAGGTTTTGGCTTCATCCAGCAAGAAAACGGCCCGGACGTTTTCGTTCACTTCAGCGCTATCCAAGGTAACGGCTTCCGTACCCTGGCTGAAGGTCAGCGCGTGCAGTTCTCTGTGACCCAAGGTCAAAAAGGCCCGCAGGCTGAGAACGTAACTGCTCTGTAATTCTTGCAGAATTTAAGAAAGCCGTGGTACCTCTGGTGCCACGGCTTTTTGTTTTCATGGCTTCATCAATACGCGTCATGACCCTGCTCTCCTCCCTCTTGCTGACCGTGGCGTTGACCTTTCAGGCCAGCACGCCAACGCCGGATCCTGTGGTGAATGATGCCGTGTCCGTGTGTCAACAGTTTGTACATGTTCGCCTGGGAAACGCGGTGAAACCCGATGAGATCAGGGTACAGCCGGTGCCAAAACGGGCGGGAGAGTGGCTGGTCGATGGCAAGATAAAAGGACCCGAAGGTCCTTTGCTGTTTGCTTGTCTGCTGCGACAAGGAGAGCGCTGGGAGTTGCTCAACTTCTCGCTCTGGGCACCACAACCGCTCAATTCGGCTTGAGTGCGACCAGCAGGTGTTGGAGATGCTCCAGCATGGTCATGCCGAAAGGGGTCAGATAGCCGCCATCTGCCGCGGTGATCAGGCCCTGGCTGTGCAGGCGCGCTGCCGCCTGGCAAAGCGCTTCCGACATGTCGCTGCGCAGCTTGATCCCTAGGCTCATGTTGGCCGGATCAAAACACGCCAGTATTTTCAGCTCATTCACAAAATCGTCAGAAACCTGGTTGATCCCACTCATGGATGCACTCCTTACGCTAAAGATGTATGCAACCTAGCATCCCCGGTGCCTCTTTAGTGGGCGCTGGCTCAAACAATTGGCCTTTATCGGGGCCGCTCTGGTTCAAACGCTGCTTTTTTGGACGCTATCTATCACCGGTCCGGCTGGACGCAAACGCCCCCAGCAAGGCAAACATGCTAGAATGGCACCCTCGTTCACCCTCATGACCAGGCGTGATGCCAGGTCATCTTGTTCAAGGCGCGTCTCATGATCACTGTCACTCTGGTCTCTCTGCTGCACTCTCTGGGTCCCCGTTTTCCTGTTTATGCTCCCTCCTTGCTGCTCCCTCTCCTAGCGCAACATCAAGGAGATCTCTGGCTGCCGGCCATTCGTGGGGAAGACGTGACGACCCTGCGTCAGCATGGCAAGGATGCCCAGAGTCTGGCTACCTTGTCGGCAGGCTGGTGCGAGTTCGCGGCCCAGAGCAAAGAGACGCCGGAGCTCGATGCGCTGGCAAGTTACGATGAGGAGATGCTGGACAACCTGCAGATGTACTGGCGCCACCCGAGCAAGATAAACAGCCCGATCACCGATAACCTGTTCGAGCTACGCCGTGAGGTGGTGGACGAGGCCCATGACGGCAAGCTGGTTGCTGCCTGGAGTGCCGCCCAGCAAGCACGGCTTGAGCAGATCATGGTGGGGGTCGCTGCGGGGCGGGATCAGCTCTGCTTTGTGGAAGTGGAGTCCGCCTATTGGCTGAGGGAGCGACTGGGTGAGACCGCGGGACTCCGGCTGTTGACCCCCGAGCTGGGGTGAGGCGATGGAAAGACGGATGACCTATTACTCCTGCTGGACAAGGGGTCGGCAAGATGTGAACATGTCGCCCTTTATTGAACGAGAGACTTGACCGATGAGCTATGAACTTAGCGACACCGAGCGCAATGCCGCGCTGCAACTGAACGCCGATTACCGCTTTGATCACTTCATCAGCAAGCTGGTCGAGCACGAAGAGCTGTTTGTCCTGACCGACGAACACGGCGTCATGATGCTGACGACCGAAGAGGAAGACTGCATCCCGGTATGGCCGCATCCCGACTACGCCAAGGCCTGGGCCGAAGGGGAGTGGGCCGAGTGCAAGCCGCAGTCCATCACCCTCAAGGTGTGGCTGGATCGCTGGGTGGACGGCATGGAGCAGGATGATCTCTGCGTGGCCGTGTTCCCGACGCCGGATCAGGAAGGCATTGTGCTGGACCCGGCCGACGTCGCCGACGCCATTGCGCAAAAGCAGGCCAAACGCGGCTGAGCGCCTCTGCCTGGTGCCATCCCGGTTGTAACAAAGACCCCGCCAATGTGCGGGGTCTAATGAGATGGTCACCCCCACCCTGTGAGCGGTACGCTGACAGGGTGTTTTTCTTTCAGGAGAGGCCATCAT
>NZ_JAPCIQ010000172.1:0-3607 GCF_027707405.1 Aeromonas sp. QDB68
GTCACATGGAAGATCAGATCCTGGAAAACGGGAATGGTTCCGTTCAGGGCGCTACTTGTGTATAAGAGTCAGGGCTTACGTTTAGGGAGACTACTTCTGCTTCATCCCAAAAAAGAATAAGTAGGTTAACTGACTTTATTGGTTTTGTTGTAGATGGGAAAGACGAGAGAAAAGACCTTATAGATGAATTAAGGTTTTTTGAAATTAATTTCAATAGAGATGATCTCAATGACCCGATTAAGGTAAAAAATTTAATGCTAGAGGTTTTTTATCAGTCATGCCTTGGGGATAAGGACTTTGCTTGGATCTCGAATTCTGATGATAGGCTCGTAAATTTCATCTGGGCATCAATTTTATTAATTAATGATGAAGATCAATTTCGCGATGGTGTATTTCAGTCTATATCAATAGATAAGCCTGAGCCACGAAGTTCATTTGTAGACGCGTTTGCTAATGATTCATTATATTCTTGTCTATGTTTAGATGAACACCCAACATCTAATCGGGATAAGATTTCAAACATAACCTTGTTTTTCGACCTGTGTCGCTTTGAATTAACGGAAAAAACAAGTCTGATGAGTTTTTTTAAATCCCGTTGGGGCGAAATAAAAAACAGCTCTAAAATTATAAATTGGTTATCCAAGAATGAAGAATTATGGGGGTGGGCATGGGACTACTCTTTTTCACGGTATTTAAACAGCAAAGCACCGATATGGCTCGAGTTAAATGAAACCGAAAGCTCTGAAATAGAAAAAAGTAAAAAAATGGCTTTGATAACCTTTTATGATCTTCTGAGATTAGAGCATCAACTGTTAGTTATCGCTGAATTAAAAAAATCAGGCGCTCAGCAAAAATATAGAATGAAGCTACAAGGGGAAGCTGCTTCACGGAAGATGGTTCAAATATCTATGAGTGTTTCGACTAAAGATAAATTGAAAAAATTAGCAGATAGAGAAAATCAAAAAATGAATACCATAGTTGAAATGTTAATCAACGAAAGATATTTGCAATTGTATGGTGATAATAAGTAGCTCTATCAATAGAGGTTACAACCATGCATCATTTCAGTATTTTTATACTATCTTATCATACGGCTTTGAACGTACAGAAAGGCCCCAAAAAAATTGGAGGGGAAGCGGCCCGACGGGCCGCCGGTTGTTCTCCCTATCCAACTTGTAGATGCACAATATTATCTGCCGGTTTTTCTGATGGTTTCAAAATACCTCCCCATAACTCCAGAGCCATTTTTTGTTCCGGTAACCGAACCGTATGAACATAGTGAGCCATTACACCAGGTAGGGCATGACCTAGAATTTGTTCCACGACATGGGGGGCAATCCCAGCCTCGTTAAGGCGGGTCGCTAAGCTCCTTCGCAGATCGTGCCATGTCCAAGGGGCGTTATGCCCAATCCGTTTCCAAATCCCCCTTCCCCACTGACTTACCGCTTCTGGTCGCTTGAGCTCCCCTAGCAAGTATGAGGATGACTGTGCAGCGGCTGCTTTCAGCAAGAGCTCTATCGTCGGCCGAATAAAATCAGGTATTGGTCTCACGATTTTATTACCTGTTTTTGAGTTAGACGCAGGTACTGTCCATGTACCTTCGACTAGATTCCATTCTTCGGGTGCTGATAGCCGAGCTTCTTGAGTTCTTGCACCGAACGACAACAGAATCTTGGCCAAATTTCCGTAGTAGCAATATGGGCCTAGCTTCTCAGCCCACTTCCATAGTGTTTGCAGTTCTTCTAGCGTCAGAACCCTATCTCGCTTACTCGCTTTTTGCCCAACATCAGCAACAGTCAAGTCATCCAACGCATTACTGACTGCAAACTGTCTGACACGACAAAACTTCAGAGCATGCTTACAGTTTTGGAAACAATATCCACTAGCCACAGGCGCTACCTTCGAGTACTCGTCAAAGACGCTCAACCAGTGACGAGTATCACAATCTGACAAGGGAAGATCTCCGATACGTGGATAGACCCACTTCGCAAATTGCTGGCGATGCTTCTCACTGTTCGACCTTTTCTTATCGGCGTGATGGCAGAGCCAATACTCGAGAGCATCTTTAACTGTGACAGGTTTGAGCCTTTCATCTTTCCCGATCCGCGTCATCAAGGCGGGATCATTACCCTCTTCCAGCCAAGCTCGACATTGCGCCGCCTTTTTCCTTGCTTCGGAAAGCGATAGCCCCCCCTCCTGTCCGGTATATGAGCCTAGAGTCAGGTTTTTTGCCTTGCCTAAAATTCGATAGCGGTACACGAAGCTGACTTTGCCGCTATTCCTCCACAGAACAGAGAGCCCATCCCTATCCGCAACCTTTCTGGGCGTATCATCATCGTGACCACGTAGCATTGCTTTGAGTTTTGAATCTGAGATTGCCATTTTGAACCCACACATGAACCCACACTTGTCTTATATCCCCTAAGATGGCTTTAGACAAGAATGGAAAGTTAAATGATAAAAATCAAACAGATGTAGTTCATTTACAGATGACATCAAACAGCATTAGACCGGTGATGCGATAATACGGCATGAACTGATCCCTGTCATTCTGCTGCAGTGCAGACGAAGGCGTATCCCAGCGATGGGATACGCCTTTTTCTATGCCCGGTGTTTACCTGCTCACTCCACCGCCAGCTTGATACCAAGCCCCACGAACAGCCCCCCCATCACACGATTCAGCCAGGTGGCCACCCGGGTGGGTAGTCGCACCTTGCGGCTTGCAAACGCGGTGGAAAACGCCAGCAGATGGCACCAGATCATGCCGTTGAAATTGAAGATGCAGCCCAGCACGATGAATGCCAGTGCTTTTTGCGGCGCATCTGGCGCGATGAACTGGGGTACAAAGGCGAGGAAGAACAGGGCAACCTTGGGGTTGAGGACATTGGTGAGCAACCCCTGCCGAAAGATGCGCCCATAAGAGAGCGCAGGCAGCGCCACAGCACCATCCACAGACGTTGAAGTGCCACTCCTCTGCCAGAGCATGGACACGCCGAGATAGACCAGATAGAGCGCCCCCATCAGCTTGATGACGGCAAACAGCTCGGCAGAGGCACTCAACAGGGCAGACAGTCCCAGAGCTGCCGCCAACACATGCACCATGGTACCTGTCCCGATACCCAATGCCGCCATGGACCCTGCACGCCATCCCTGGGAGCCGCTGCGCAGCATGATGAGCAGGGAGTCAGGCCCAGGCATCATGTTCAACAACAGGCCAGAAACGATAAACAGCGCCAGATCGTGGATCCCCAACATACACAGCTCCTTGTACATGAAAGAAACAGTCTATGGATCCTGAAGTACTTGTCACTCCCGTTTCCGGCGATAGTGATTATCAAGGAAGGGAATAGCGTTTGAGCCGGAGATATTTGACGCTCAACCAGGTGAAAAAGAGAGATTGAGCCGTTTGAAAGGCAGTGATACTGGCTGAATAGCAATGTTTATCGATGTAATTGACTGGATTTTGAGCATTATCCAGACTTATTATCTAAAAAATAAATATCAGGCAATAAAAAACCCCGCTCGAGTGAGCGGGGTTTCTTGTATTGGGTGCCTGGCAGTGTCCTACTCTCGCATGGCGAATGCCACACTACCATCGGCGCTACAG
>NZ_JAPCIQ010000173.1:0-3409 GCF_027707405.1 Aeromonas sp. QDB68
GTACCACCAATCAGCAGTTGGCCACCTCTCGCCATTCATCCATGAGTGTCGCACTTATTATCTGAATTCCCGAAATAGGTGAGCTGGAAACGGCCGGACACCTGGGCCTGTTGCAGGGCGTTGAGGGGCTCGGCACCGGCCTTGTTGCCAAGGGCCTGGATAACGTCACGACGGGCCGCGAGCCAGTCGCTGACACTGGCGGCCTGCTGGCTGCCGAGGCGCTGCACCTGTTCCTGACTGCCTTGCAGCAGCATGGACTTCTGGCTGGTGTAGCTCTGCCAGGAGAGCAGCAGGATCACCAGTGACAAGGCGATGACCACAGACAACAGTATCTTCTGCTTGAGTGATAGGTTTTTCATCGTGTTTTCTTCTTGTGGGGGTCGGGAACAGGATCAATCGGGAGTGCGTGGCACTGTGTGTTGTTAGCGGCCAATCCGCGCAAAACTGAAGCGGAGAATGGCGTGAGTGACGATATTTTACGCGGAAATTTTAAAAATGCTGCGGAAAATTGGAGCAGGAAAAAGAGCGAGGCCAGCCAACCCTGTTTATTCCTTCTGCAATTGGCTAGAATATCCCGTTTTTAAATCACATCGACCCCGAGAGTTTTCACGATGTTTGAAGTCAATCCTGTATTAAACAAGCTTAAGGAGCTGTCTGAGAGGACCGAGCTGCTTAGGGGGTACCTTTGACTATGACGCCAAGAAAGAGCGTCTAGAAGAGGTCAATGCCGAGCTGGAACAGCCGGATGTCTGGAACGAACCCGAGCGCGCACAGGCGCTGGGCAAGGAGCGCGTCTCCCTGGAGAACGTCGTCAGCACCATCGATACCCTGACCCAGGGCGTCGATGACGTCGAGATGCTGGTCAGCCTGGCCGTCGAAGGCGAAGACGAAGAGACCTTCAACGAAGCCGTGGTCGAAGCGGACGAGCTGGAGGCCAAGCTGGTGGATCTCGAGTTCCGCCGCATGTTCTCCGGTCAGCACGACGGTTCCGACTGCTACATCGACATCCAGTCCGGTTCCGGCGGCACCGAGGCCCAGGACTGGGCCAACATGGTGCTGCGCATGTACCTGCGCTGGGGCGATGCCCACGGCTACAAGCCCGAGCTCATCGAATGCTCCGAGGGCGACGTAGCCGGCATCAAGTCCGCCACCATCAAGTTCACCGGCGAGTATGCCTTCGGCTGGCTGCGCACCGAGACCGGCGTGCACCGCCTGGTACGCAAGTCGCCGTTCGATTCCGGCGGCCGTCGCCACACCTCGTTCTGCTCCGTGTTCGTCTACCCCGAGATCGATGATGACATCGAGATCGAGATCAACCCGGCTGATCTTCGCATCGACGTCTACCGCGCCTCCGGTGCCGGTGGTCAGCACGTCAACCGGACCGAGTCCGCGGTGCGTATCACCCACGTGCCGACCGGCGTGGTGGTGCAGTGCCAGAACGACCGTTCCCAGCACAAGAACAAAGATCAGTGTATGAAGCAGTTGAAGGCCAAGCTCTACGAGCTGGAAATTCAAAAGCAGAACGCTGAGAAGCAAGCCCTCGAAGAGACCAAGTCCGACATCGGCTGGGGCAGCCAGATCCGCTCCTACGTACTGGATGATTCCCGTATCAAGGATCTGCGCACCGGCGTCGAAACCCGCAATACCCAATCGGTACTCGACGGCGACTTGGACAAGTTTATCGAAGCCAGCCTGAAATCAGGCCTGTAAACAGAGCAGCAGGAATCACCATGTCTGAACAAACCACCACCCCGGAAGTCGACCAGACTCTCGAACTGAACAACGAGATGCTTGAGCGTCGCTCCAAGCTGGCCGCCTTGCGCGCCCAGGGCAACCCCTTCCCCAACGATTTCCGTCGTGACAGCCTCTCCGGCGATCTGCATGCCGAATTCGGCGACAAGAGCAATGACGAGCTGGTCGCCCTGGGTAAACAGGTGAAGATTGCCGGTCGCATCATGACCCGCCGGATCATGGGCAAGGCGTCTTTCGCGACCCTGCAGGACATGGCTGGCAAGATCCAGATCTACGTGACCCGTGACGACCTGCCGGAAGGCTTCTACAACGAGCAGTTCAAGAAGTGGGATCTGGGTGACATCGTCGGTGTCGAGGGTACCCTGTTCCGCACCAACGCCGGTGAGCTCTCCGTACACGTCTCCACCATCCGCCTGCTGACCAAGGCCCTGCGCCCGCTGCCCGAGAAGCACAAGGGTCTGACCGACCAGGAAGCCCGCTGCCGCCAGCGTTACCTGGACCTGATCGCCAACGAAGAGTCCCGCAAGACCTTCGTGACCCGCACCAAGGTGGTGGCCGGCATTCGCAAGTTCCTGAATGACAAGCGCTTCATGGAAGTGGAAACCCCCATGATGCAAGTCATCCCGGGTGGCGCCTCCGCACGTCCCTTCATCACCCACCACAATGCGCTGGACATCGACATGTACCTGCGTATCGCTCCGGAACTCTATCTGAAGCGTCTGGTGGTCGGTGGTTTCGAGCGTGTCTACGAGATCAACCGCAACTTCCGTAACGAAGGCATCTCCGTTCGCCATAACCCCGAGTTCACCATGCTCGAGTTCTATATGGCCTACGCCGATTACATCGATCTGATGGATCTCACCGAAGAGATGCTGCGCACCCTGGCACAGGACATCCTGGGCGACACCAAGATCCGTTACGCCAAAGAGGGCGAAGAGGGTCTGACTATCGATTTCGGTCAGCCGTTCCAGCGCCTCTCCATGGTGGACTCCATCCTGAAGTACAACCCGGATGTCACCCGTGACGATCTGGCCACTCTGGAGAAGGCTACTGCCGTCGCCAAGGGTCTGAAGATCGAGCTGATGAAGAGCTGGGAGCTGGGCCACGTGATCACCGCGATCTTCGAAGAGACCGTTGAACACATGCTGCTGCAACCGACCTTCATCACCGAGTACCCGGCTGCCGTCTCCCCGCTGGCCCGTCGCAACGACCAGAACCCGGACGTCACCGACCGCTTCGAGTTCTTCATCGGCGGCCGCGAGCTGGCCAACGGCTTCTCCGAGCTGAACGATGCGGAAGATCAGGCCGAGCGCTTCCAGGCCCAGGTTGACCAGAAAGCCGCAGGGGACGACGAAGCCATGTTCTACGACGCCGACTTCGTCACCGCGCTGGAACACGGTCTGCCGCCGACCGCCGGTCAGGGTATCGGTATCGACCGTCTGGTGATGCTGTTCACCAACAGCCACACCATCCGCGACGTCATCCTGTTCCCGGCCCTGCGTCCACAAAAGTAAGCGCCGCAGAAACAGGGCCGCAGCAAAACGCTGCCGTCCATGGCAATCAAAACGCCCCGCAATTACGGGCAATGCTGATCAGTTAAGGATCCATTGACCGATCCTTCTGCTGTAGGACAATCCGGAACCAATCACTGGTTCCG
>NZ_JAPCIQ010000174.1:0-3273 GCF_027707405.1 Aeromonas sp. QDB68
TGCTGCTTGCTCATAACACCTCCTGATTGACCTCAGTTTGAGGCTCTTGAGGTGTCTAGGAAAGTAGGGGCGATTCATGTCGGGGATCGGGGGATAAGATGCAAAAGGCACTTGTGGCGTCCGGACTGCGCGCCGTCACACAGATGGCATCCCCGGGAAGCGGGCACAAAAAAGCCGGTGCAGGGCACCGGCCAAAAGGCGTTGGAAAACTTGAAACGTCAGGGTATTACCAGTGCTTGCCGAGGCGGGCATCCAGGCTGAAAGCCCCTGCACCGGCCGCCGCCAGGGCCAGGAAACCACCGGCCACGGAGACGTTCTTCATGAACATCAGCATCTGCATCTGCTCGGCAGGCTGATAGTGGAAGATGAAGGCGGCCATCAGGGTGAAACCGGCCAGCAGCACGGAGAGGCTGCGGGTAAACAGGCCCAGCATGATGGCAAGACCGCCACCCAGCTCCAGCAGGATCACCAGGGGCAGCATGAACCCGGGCACGCCCATGGCTTCCATGTAACCCTGGGTACCGGCGTAACCGCCGATCTTGCCCCAGCCAGCCATCACGAACATCAGCGCTAGCAGTACACGACCCACCAGCAGTGCCACATCTTTCATCTTGTCCATCGTCATATTCCTTTGCTTACCATCATGGTATTTACAGTGTAAAAGCTAATTGTTAACTCATTCATTTCGCCAAGATTTTTCTATCAAGGCAGGTCAAACAGCAGGGCTTCACTCCCCCTGGAGGCGGTGAGCACCCAGCTCGACTCGTCGCGGCTGAGCAGCCCGTCGCCGGGTCGGGCAGCCAGACCGTTGCCGGTCAGCTCCCCTGAAATCATGTGCAGGTAACCATGACGCCCTTGCAGTGCCCACTCCAGGGTCTCCCCTTCTGCGAGCTGCAGACGCCACACTCTGGCCTGCTGGCGGATCCTGAAGGATCCCGCCTCGCCGTCCGGTGACGCCACCAGCGTCATCCCGGGCTTGTTTTCAATCTTCTTCTGCTGATAACCCGGGGTCGTGCCGTGTTCATTCGGCTCGATCCAGATTTGCAGCAAGGAGAGCGGCTCGGCCTGCGAGGGGTTGTACTCGCTGTGCCGGATGCCGGACCCTGCGCTCATCAGCTGGAAATCCCCCGCCGGGATCTGCTCGGCGTGGCCGAGGCTGTCCTTGTGCTCTATGGTGCCTTGCAGCACGCAGGTGAGGATCTCCATGTTGGCGTGAGGGTGGGTCGCGAAACCGCCACCCGGCGCCACCCGATCCTGATTGATGACTCGCAGGGTAGAGTGTCCCATCCATTCCGGGTCATAGTAGTGACCGAAGGAGAAGCTGTGACGGGCATCCAGCCAGCCAAAGTTGGCCTTGCCCCGTGCTTCTGCGGCTCTCAATTTCATCATGGTGTGCTCCTCACTGACCAAGTTGGTTCATTAACGCTGGCGACCGTCACCCAGACCGAAGGGGATGCGGTAGCTGCTGCTTTCGTTGCCCAGGCTCACCGTCAGCTTGCCCTGGGTGCGGCTCGGGATGGCGACCTGCTGGGTGCCCATCAGGTTGGCGTGGACGGAAGCCAGCAGATCACCGGACTCGTCGCGCACCTCCAGCATGGGGTTGGCCTTGCCGTCCATCGCGGCGGTAGCGCTCCAGTTGACGAACAGCACGCCCGGGGCGGCATTGAAGTCAGCGGGAACGGAAGCCTGGGCGGCACCTGCGGTCATCAGGCCTGCAACGGCCAGCATCTTGATTACGTTTTTCATGTTCATTCACTCTCTTGGGTTTTATGTCATTGCCAAGGCCCCTTGGGCCCGAATCAATGCATCCATGCAAGAGATCATTCAAATACTATGTTGTTCTTTTGCTGACATCAGACATCGTGTTTGGGGATGTCTCAGCCCGGAACTACCTTTTATTTGGCTGCCAGGCGTTCCTGCCTAAGCGTTGATTGAATATTAAAGTGACTTCCCCTAAGTTGTTAGCGAGATAATCTGGTAAACACATTCAAAAAAATTGAAGGTTGGATATGGCCAAGGAATCGAACAAGGAGCGGGCGCTGACCCTGGAGGCGATCCGGGTGCTGGACGCCATCGACCGCCGTGGCAGCTTCGCGGCGGCGGCCGACGAGCTGGGCAAGGTGCCTTCGGCGCTGAGCTACACGGTACAAAAGCTGGAAGACGAGCTGGACGCCATGCTGTTCGACCGCAGCGGCCACAGGACCAAGTTCACCCCGGCGGGCCGCATGCTGCTGGAGCGGGGCCGGGTGCTGCTGGAGGCGGCCGAACACCTGGTGGGGGAGACCAGGGCCCTCTCCCGTGGCTGGGAGACCGACATCACCATCGCCGTCGATGCCTTGATGCCGGTACAGGCTCTCTACCCCCTGGTGGATCGGCTGGCCGAACAGACCGATACCCGGCTGAGGTTTCGCGCCGAGGTGCTGGCGGGCAGTTGGGAGTGCCTGGAAGATGGCCGCGCCGACCTGCTCATCTCCTCCCTCAATGCCGATATCGCCATGACCGGCATCAAGCACCAGGTGCTCAGGGAGGAGGTGATGCTCTACGTCGCCCACCCCGATCACCCCCTGCATCAGGAACCCGAGCCCCTGGCGGACGAGACCCTGCGCCGCTATCGCGCCATCGCGGTGGCCGACACGGCACTGCGCAAGCCGGTGCTCACCTACCGCCTGCTCGACAAGCAGCCGCGCCTGACCGTCAGCACCATGGGGGAGAAGCGGGACGCCCTGCTGGCGGGGCTCGGCATCGGCACCATGCCGCAGCGCTGGATTGAAGAGGACATCAAGGCGGGCAGACTCAAGGTGATCAGTCCCGAATATCGCCACCAGATCCAGGTCGTGCTGGCCTGGCGGCGAGACACCATGGGCAAGGCCAAGAGCTGGCTGGTGCGGGAGATCCCTAAGCTGTTTGTCGGTCAGGGGGAATAAAGGACTGCCTTCCGGGGTCGGTGGCGCAGGAAGTACCAAAACTGCGCCCCATTCTTGACGACGGGCTCAGATTCGGAGAAAAGAAAAAAAGCGGACCTCTTGCGAGTTCCGCTCAATGCCAGGAAAGAATAAAACCTTGCGGTTAAAAAAACCCTTAAATTGGAAGCAAACAATCGTTTTCTCAACCAGGAAGGTATTGAATCCGATTCGTGTTGAATTATGTGCGATGTAATATGCATCACCAGCAAAATGTTGAAAGGTTGAAGGATATGCCCGTCATTCCGCACCTGATTTTGCTATTTTCAGTGCTTGACGGCGATCGGCCGTTCTGATCTATTACTCTCTTTTG
>NZ_JAPCIQ010000175.1:0-3199 GCF_027707405.1 Aeromonas sp. QDB68
GACGCCGGATAGATTTAAGCAAGCCAACCACAACACCCGAAATCAAGGTTGCAAAAAAGGGGGTGACCATAGATTTTGTTTTAGGGCTGACGGTGCCAGCTGCCCTATTTTTGCTGGTAGGTGGTATCCGTGATGGTCACTGGCGGGAAGGTCTGCCCCCCTTTGATGGCGGCCCGGGTCTGCGCCTTTGCCGCTTCGTCAATCCAGAGCAGGCCGCCAAAGCTGTAACCCGAGTTGGAGCCGTCGAGGGGCCAGTAGAGCAAGTCGCTCTGGGGGGTTGCCGGCACCTTGGGCAGGCGTATCCAGCGCCAGGCGCCGGCCCGGGTATAGGGCACCTGATAGGCGGGGACGAAGCTGGCTAGCTCATAGAGTCGCTCCTGGATCTGGCGGGAGAGGTCGGCCTTCTTGCCGAAATCGAACGCCTTGTCGTATTGCTCCACCAGGGCCGAGATCCTGTCGTCATCGATGTTCATGATGTTGTTGGTCTGGGGCTTGTTGGCATTGACCCTGTGGAAGTGTTCCCAATAGGCGGGATAGCGACCACCGCTCCAGGCCATCCAGGCACTCTGGTGTTTTTTCTCCAGCATGGATTTGAAGCCGGCAGACGCATCCATCAGATTGAGCTCGAGGTTGAGCCCCGCCTTTTTCGCCTCTTCCCGCAGCAGGGTGAGGCGCTGGGCATGTTCCGCCGTGGTGTAGGTGATGCTGAGGGAGAGGGGCTGGTCTTTGTCGTTTCGCAAGATGCCATCCGGTCCGGTCTTGGTAAAGCCCGCCTTGGCAAAGAATTCGCGAGCAAGGGCGGGATCGAAGGGGCGCGCCTTGAGGTCGGTATTGGTGAACTCTCCCTGGCCCGAGCCATAGGTGTTGAGACGCTGGTAGTCCCCCCGCAGCAAAGTCGCGATCATCTTGTCCAGGGCGAGGGCGTGCTGGATGCCGAGTCTGACGTCGAGATTGCTCAGCAAGGGATCTGCGGTGTTGAGATAGAGCCCCATGGGGGGCTGAGGCGTCTGGTTGTAGAACCAGAGCCGCTCGATATAACCCTTCTCGAATTCGGCGGTCTTGCTCTTGTCGTGCCACCAGTTGGGCATCACGAGGGGGAAGGTGTCGAGCTCACCGCGCAGGAAGTGCTGCCAGGCGATGTTCTGATCCCTGAGCACCTTGATCTCGATGCGATCCGGATTGAAGCGGTGCTGGAAGTAGCGCTCGTCGTTCCCCCACCAATCCTTGACCCGGTCGAAGGTAACCGACTTGCCCTTCTTGAGCTCGCCAATCTGGTAGGGGCCTGTGACCGGCAGCACCTTCCAGTTGTACTCCTTGACCCAGTTGGCGGTCAGCTTGATGGCGTGGCTGGGTTCCGGGGTGAAGGGGAGGGCTTCGAGCAGATCTTCCCGGCTCTTCTCGGTGCCGCTGGTGATGGCGAGGGTGTGATCGTCAAACTTGGTCACTTCGCTTATCTGGGTGCTGTAGTAGTTGTTGTACCAGGGGTCGTTGATCTCCTTGCTGCGCATCATCTTGAGGGTGAAGACCCAGTCATCCGCAGTGACGGGCTGGCCGTCCGACCAGCGGGCCTTGGGGTTGATGCGAAAATAGAGCGTCTTGTTATCCGCGCCGAAAGCCCACTGGTTGGCCAGCATGGGGATGGGATTGCGCGTCACGGGATGGGTGCTCAGGAGCGGCAGGTTGGTCTCGCGCACGTAGGCTGCAAAGCCGCCGTTGGAATCCGGCCCGTATTTGCGCAAGGTGAGCGGAAAGCTCGACATGAAATCCCGGAAGGTGCCGCCTCGCTTGGCCTCGGGGTCTGCATAGACGGGGTCGGTGTCGTTGCTCTCCCATTTGAGATCTGCCGGCAGGGTGGCACTCCAGCCGAACGGGCTCCAGCAGAAGGGGAGCAGCATGGCCGTGACCCGCATGATGCCTGGTAAAGAGGGAATGATCGAAAGTGACGGATGACGCATGTCCTTGCTCTCCTGATGATGGCATCCTGCCGAAATAACGGGGTGGGCCCAAGAGGGCCTGACCCATGATGGGAAGTTTCCCGGGCGAGGTCAATCCTCGGTTTGGGTCTTCAAGAAGCGCATCTTGCCCCCCAGCAGATGCACCACGAAGCCGAGCAGCACCAGACCCGAGCCCAGCCATTGCAGGGGAGTGGGGTGTTCATCGAGCAGCAGGGCGGCGGCCACCATGCCGACACAGGGCACCAGCAGGGAGAGGGGGGCAACCTGGGCCACCGGATAGCGCATCAGCAGCCTCCCCCACAGGCCATAACCGAGCCAGGTGGCGATAAACGAGAGATAGAGCACGCACAAGACGCCCTGCCAACGGATGTTGAGCAGGCTGCTTGCGATGAGTTCGGGCCCCTCGAACAGCCAGGAGAGCGCGAAGAAGGGCAGGATGGGCACCAGCCCGCCCCAGGCGACCAGGCTCGGCAGAGAGGTGCGATAGCGCAGACCTATCTGGCGATTGATGACGTTGCCAAGGCCCCAGCAGGCGGCTGCGCACAGCGTCAGCACAAACCCGATGAGGGTGAGGTTGCCCTCGCCATGGGTGGCAATGAGATAAAGACCTGCTCCCGCCAGCGGCAGTGCCACCCAGTGGTGGGGCTGCCAGCGCTCTCCGAGCCAGATCATGGCGAACAGCAGGGTGAAGACCACCTGGGATTGCAGCACCAGGGAGGCCATGCCGGCGGGCATGCCGAATTTCATGGCGCAGAACAGGAAGGCAAACTGGCCCAGGCTGATCGCACCGCCATAGGCCAGCAGCCAGCGCCAGGGCATGGCAGGCCTGGGGACCAGCAGAATGGCCGGGAAGACGACTCCGACGAAACGCAGTGCTCCCAGCAGCAGTGGGGGGATGCCTTCCAGCCCCCACTTGATGGCGACGAAGTTGAGTCCCCAGCAGAGAATGACCAGGGCGGCCAGACACTTGTCCTTGGTTTGCATGCGGCATCCTTGTTTGAGCGGCGCCCGCACGGCAGGGCGCCGAAGGGGTCGAGCATACCTGCTACAGGGTGGGCACCGTCAAGGGCGCAGGTGTCTACCTGCACACCGGGCGAGCGCGGGCGGGCTAAGCTAAAAAGTGAGCGCCCCGATTGACGGGTTGGCGTCGATGGCTAACCGGAGGTATTCCATCTTAAATGCGAAAGGGGACTCCCTCCGACGTAGGTGGGAGGGGAATTTCGCCGGGGCGTCAGCCCCGCTGG
>NZ_JAPCIQ010000176.1:0-2926 GCF_027707405.1 Aeromonas sp. QDB68
GGGGTTCTAGGGATTTTCCGTCCAAAAACGACAAAGTGCTCTGGAGGCCGCGCCGTCCGTGGCCTCCAGAGGGGTATTACTTTTCGCTGACGGGTAAATATCCCTCGATTGAGCGCATAAGCTCCTCCAGATCTGGCAATTTTTCGCTCAATTCGAAGTGGTAAGTCCCCTTGAGGTTAATGTTGTGCCAGGCCACAGGGGATGCCTGTTTGACGATATCTATTCTCTTGGTATCTCCTTGGTATTCGAAGCTGGTCAACAGCTGGCTGAGTATCCTGGAGTTGAAGTAAACGATGGCATTGGTGACCAGGCGAGCGCACTCATTCCATAGCTGGATTTCTTCGTCTGAACTGCCCCGGAACTGATCCCCATTGACGCTGCTCACGGCCCGACGCAGTTGGTGATAGGCCTCTCCCCGGTTCAGCGCGCGCTGAACATAGTTTCTTAAACTGGCATCATCGATGTAGCACAGTAGATAATTCGCTTTCACCAGGCGATTGTATTCCGTCAGGGCTTCCAGCAGCGGGTGATTGCGCTTGTACTCCGAGAGCTTTCTCACCAAGGTGGCTTGCGTTGTTTTCCGCTGCTTAAGTGATACTGCAATCCGTTGGATGGTATCCCAGTGCTGCGCAATACGATGGGTATTGATTGGCTTTTTTAAGCACAGCTGAATTCGGTGTTCTTTGTCTTCCTTGACATCAAACATGTCATTGATCACTTTGCCAACCTGGGCATAGCGTGGGGCAAACTGGTATCCGAACAGATCCAGTAACGCGAAGTTCACATGGTTCACCCCATGGGTATCGGTTGAGAGCACATCCGGAATGATGTCTGACGTATTGCTCATCAACAAATCAAAGATGTAGTGCGATTCATGTTCGTTGGCGCCGATCACTCTGGCGTTGATCGCAGCGTGATTGGCGATCAAGGTCATGGCAGAAACACCTTTTTGAGTGCCAAAGTACTTCGACGAATAACGGGTTTTGAAGGTCTCGCGCCGGGCTTCGAACTTTTGACCATCGGCACTGGCGTGGATCACATCTTCCTGGATGTTGTAGTACCGGAAGATGGGTAGCTTGGCTGTCGCGTTATTGATGTTGTCGTTAGCAGCATTCAATGTTTCCAGGCGAAGATAGTTCGCCTGGATAGTGCTGAGCTGATCATAGGTACGATCAGAGATCTGTGCCATGCCGTAAATGCCTTGATTGGTTGCATTGCCGACCAGAATTGCCAACAGGTCATATTCATGGGAACGGCTTCTGGATTGGGAACCCAGCACATGAGCGAAGCAGTCAATGAAACCGGTGTCACGATCAACCATGCGCAGTACATCCGCAATCCCCGTTGTGGGAATTTGCTGGAAGAAGGGATTGTTGACCAGATGATGTTTGCTGGCCGAAGGCAGGCGCCAGAAGCGTTTACCCTGCGGATTACGCAAGATGATATTCCGGTTGTCTTCCTGTTCAAGATATTCGCCGACTTCGTACAAACGGGTATCCAATTCCATGGCCATCTGTTTGATCAGCTTTTCAGGCTCCTCCGCTAATTTTGTAAAATGGCTCTGTTGAAGCAGCGTATATTTGTTTTTTCGCCAATGTTCCCCGTCGATCAGGTCGGCGTCGAGTGCCCGGTATTTAGTGATATCAGGCAGCGTCAGCTGGCCATTCAGGCGATCAGGAATCTGTTGATAGAGGAACCACTCATAACGATCGATCAGGATATTCCCTTCACCATCCAGCAGGAATTCACGTGATTTTTTGGAAAGGAGTCTGGTGTCGGCAGTTTGCAACTGAGCGTCCTGGCCGTTGAGTTCGTTTTGTGTTTTCGCCAAGGCGGCCGCTAAGTGCTGGGTGCCGTCGCAGCCTTCGAAGCGCAGACATAGGAACAACTCTCGCAGCAAACCTTTCCGCAGACTTTCTTTCTCGTCGCAGTACTGCCACATGGCTTCATCGACCGATCGTCGCTGCTCGTTCAGGAAGAGACATACAGATTCCAGATCCCTTTTGGTCAGCAGGCTCAGTGCTTGCTGTCTTACTGTTGCAAACGGTAGTTGCAGATCAATGCTGTCATCAATGAACAGGTGCAGTACTTCAGCTGCCTTGCTGACATTTTTAGCTGCTTTTTGCCAATCCTTAAACACCGCTTCCTGCGCATAATCCTTTGCCTTCTGTTTGGTCTGTCTGACATGATGCACAAAGCCATCGGCAATACGTTCCAGCGCTTGCTGCCATCGCGTTTGAAGATAGCACAATAAATACAGCCATTGGCTGCCTACGGTTTGACGTTTCAGTTTGGCACCGTAGTAGTCGACTTTCTCTGCCAGGTGTTGCAGATTTTTCTGCGACAGTGATAGCGTGCTCAACAGCAGATCCACTTCCGGCATCCAATGCTGGATATGGCGATAGACAATCAGTTCTTTCTCCAACTCGGTTCCGGTGAAGTTACGAGCCGATTGTCGCAACTGTCGGAACGGCAGTGGACCTGTGCCGTTCACGAGCTCCGCCAGTGCTTGCTTAAGACCGCGTGACATTGCACGCTCAAGGTGCGCGGCCATGTGTTCCTGTTCGTCTCCCACCACCTGACTGATGATCTTTTGCAGCGTGCTGTAGGCAGGGATTGCGATCTTCTGCCCCGAACAATATTCAATGGCCGCATCGAAGAGGTGCCTAGGCGCTGTCCAGGCTCTGGCTTGCTGGGATAAGTAATCTCTCAACGCCGCTCCATGGTCTTTGACATTCCAGCGCTGGTAGTTGCAGAGCTGGAAAACACGTTGGTAAATCCGTTCGTTCTCTTTTGGCGTGAGATTAAAGGGTCTACAGCCTGGGCCTGGTAGAACGGTTTGATAAACGTATTTGAGGTCCTGCTTGATCTGATGAAAGCCGGGATTCAGCACCACCGGCTTGGCTTTGAAATAGCCCAGCAGTAC
>NZ_JAPCIQ010000177.1:0-2794 GCF_027707405.1 Aeromonas sp. QDB68
TGTGTTTGGAGACAGCCAGTTTACCAGCACCCTGTCTGTCAACTTCCACTTCCCCAAGATCCCGCGAAGAACCTTAAAAGAGGGCTGATAACACCGTCGCTGACCACAGTGCCGGGCAAACTGCTGGCAATGGTCTCTGTCACCCACCACTCTGATGCCCCGGCGCCGAAACAGCGTCACCTGCTTCAGCCAGCGAATCTCATCCAGCCCCAACCGCGCCAGGATGGGGGCAAGACATGCCGGGATATGGCCCCGTTTGTCCACTCTGATGGCACGACCTGTCCAGTCCACCAGCATCAGATAATCGGTAAAGGCATAAGGCAGACCATTCGATGTACGCTGGTTGGCAAACGGCAGCAACAAGGGTGGCAATGGAGCTGCGGGCTGCTCGCCATCGAGACGCTGCTTGAGGCTGGTGTAATCGCTCTGCTCAGGCCGATCGGCCAATCCCGCTCGTATCGGGTTGAGGTCAACGTACGTCATGCAGGCCAGCAGGGCTGACTCGGTGAGCAGGGCCTGGCTCTTGAAGCGCCCTTCCCAGAAATGGCCCTTGCAGCCGTCTTCCCGATTCGCCTGCCGAGCCAGGGTTTCGTTGAGCAACCGCACAAACCAGCTGATGGAATAGAGCCTCGTGCGCCACTCCCCTATCAGTTGCTGCACAACCAACAACTCGGGCTCAATCAGGGATTCCCCCTGATACCAACGTCGCATCAGCAGCGGCCACTGGAACAGCGCAGCCCAGCGTTCGGCCACCTCTCGCTCGCTCCAGCTGGCAGCAGTATCGGGCTCTACCTTGAGCACCAGGTGATAGTGGTTGCTCATCACCGCATAGGCACAAACACCGATGGCAAACAGTCGCGACAATTGGCCCAACTTGTCGACCACCCATTGACGCCGATGTTCGTAACTCTGGCCAGAATGGGCATCCTCCCCGCACAGAAACGCCCGCCGCACACAGCGACTGACCACGTGGTAGTAAGGCGTATCCTGCAAACTGATTTGACGTGAACGGGCAATGGTCATGGCTCACCCCCTGGGCAGTGACCTCTCAAGCCAAGTACAGGGATACGCCGCTGTCAAAAAGGTGGGTGTCCCAGATTCCCCCCCGGATTTGCAATAACCGTCACCTTCATAGGCAGAGCCCGCGCTTCTGCCCATCACACAAGGGCGACCAACTGGTCGCCCTTGTTATTTATTGCCAACACTGCCCCCATTCGAGATATCGGCAAACCCGCCCCTTGGCATCAGGTTTGGTCATGCGAGCCAAAGGTGGATCCCCATATTTGCCGACTCTCGTAAAGATCTCCAAGGGACGTCGTCATCTCCCCCCTTCTCCATGGACCGAGCAAGATAAGCTCCCTTTTTATTTGGGACAGCCATCTTTGTGTACGGATTGTTCCATTGGAGGAACCATATCACCCACTCTGTTTCACTGATGCAAAAATCACCTGCTCAAGCAACACCCACGTTGTCGTAGCGTTGTGAAAAAACGGCCTGATAACAAAGGGCCGATAGTACATCTTCCTTAACCCTTCTCTTCTTATCTGCGACAGCCACCTTTTGGAAAGGCGCTGTCCCAATTATGTGTCGCCTTATCAGGACAGCCATCTTTTGGAGAAAGCCCTCATCAAGCGCCCAGCACAACTCGTCATCCAGCATGTGCGATGGCATTTGTGAAACTCGGGGGATTAAAAAGAATGTCTTGGCATCGATGACGCCAATTCAGATGCGATCACACCGGTGATGAGCTGGCGCTATACCGGACGTTGTTATGACACAAATATTCATCACTCAAAGGGATGGTTGATGACACCGTCGCTGGCCACAGTGCCAGGCAAACTGCTGACAATGCTCTTTGTCACCCACCACTCTGATACCCTGGCGCCGAAACAGCGTCACTTGCTTGAGCCAGCGCACCTCGTCTAACCCCAGCCGCGCCAGGATGGGGGCAAGACAAACTGGGATATGGCCCCGTTTGTCCACTCGGATGGCGCGACCTGTCCAGTCCACCAGCATCAGGTAATCCGCAAAGGTATATGGCAGGCTATCGGGTCGCGCTTCGTGCGCGAATGGCAACAGCAACGGAGGCAATGGGGCGGCGGACTGCTCACCATCGAGACGCTGCTTGAGGCTGGTGTAATCGCTCTGCTCGGGCCGGTCGGCAATCGCCGCCCGTATCGGATTGAGATCAACATAGGCCATGCAGGCCAGCAGGGCTGATTCGGTGAGCAGGGCCTGGCTCTTGAAGCGCCCTTCCCAAAAATTGCCCTTGCAACCATCTTCCCGATTGGCCTGCCGAGCCAGGTTTTCGTTGAGCAACCGCACAAACCAGCTGATGGAATGTAACCGCTCCCGCCACTGCCCTATCAGTTGTTGCACCACAGCGAGTTCAGGCTCAATCAGGGATTCCCCCTGATACCAGCGTCGTACCAGCAGCGGCCACTGGAATAGCGCCCCCCAACGCTCGGCCACCTCCCGCTCGCTCCAATTGGCAGCGTTATCCGACTCGACCTTGAGCACCAGGTGATAGTGATTGCTCATCACCGCATAGGCACACACACCGATGGCAAACAGTCGCGACAATTGGCCCAACTTGTCCACTACCCACTGGCGCCGATGCTCGTAACTCTGGCCGGAGTGGGCATCTTCCCCGCACAGAAACGCCCGCCGCACACAGCGACTGACCACATGATAGTAAGGCGTATCCTGCAAACTGATTCCTGATTACCCATGATTAGCAGTCAGTTACCACGAACTATACTGATCTTACGTACAGTTATCGAGGTGCGAGATC
>NZ_JAPCIQ010000178.1:0-2778 GCF_027707405.1 Aeromonas sp. QDB68
TCAGAAGTGAAACGCTGTAGCGCCGATGGTAGTGTGGCATTCGCCATGCGAGAGTAGGACACTGCCAGGCACCCAATTAAACGGTGATGTGAAGAATCACATGACCGGCTGCGAGGATGACACCTCACAAACAAGCAGCAAAAGATTTAGCGAAAGCTAACCGAATGCGGAGCGGTAGTTCAGTCGGTTAGAATACCGGCCTGTCACGCCGGGGGTCGCGGGTTCGAGTCCCGTCCGCTCCGCCACTAAATTGAAAGGCCTTCCCTGACGGGAAGGCCTTTTTGCTTTCTGACATTTACCCAATCCCTCATCCTCAGTGCAGGTGGCTTGGCCGGGTTATCCTCATTTCCCTACACGACCATCTCCGCCTTGCCGAATGGCATCCACGCTTCATTCGTGGTCACACATATAGACAGTTCAGGGATGACTCAACAATCTGCCTGGCGGAGCAGAAGCCAGTGGCCATTGTTACCTGGAATCAGTCGCCAGGATTACTCTGGCTGGTTGGCCGCGGCTGATCTGCTGCGCTCTGGGGGCCTAGTGGATGTCGCTGAGCATAGACGAGGGAGGGCGCAGGAAAGGTAAGGTGCGCTACTGTGGCTGAGTCTGATGGGGTTATCCAGGATGCAGAGGATATCTGGTAAAAGCGTGATGTTGTAGGACCGCTCAGGCTGATTCCATTTCCTGTTGTGTGGCGGGCATGGGGTGCACAAAAGAAAAGGGGACAGCATCTGCTGTCCCCTCAAGTCATTTCGTCCATTCCCTGAACTGCCATGCTCCCTGCAATCCTTGACGCTATCCTTTCCTTTGGAAATTCCCCTTCCCAATCCGTTGGGGTGTCCTGTGGCCTTCCTAGCCTGGCAATCTGCCCTGATTGCTTCACCCTCTCCTTCCTGGAGGTGTCCATTACCACATCCCGTGGTGTTCCTGCGTCATCCTGACTGATAACCATCCTGGCTATCACGCTTCATCTTGAAGCTGTTCCTGACCGCGTCTTGCGGTGTCCTTTCATCCTTGATGAGCGACAATCCGTGCCACTCAACCTCATCCCGAGGTCTCCAACTACCGCATCCTGCGGTTGTCCTGTCGATCCTTGTGATAACCATCCTGGCTATCAACCCCATCCCGAGGTGTTCCTTGCCCACATCCTGCAGGCTATTCCTTGTTTATGCGCTGTTTCTGCATCCTGCCGAATCAGGCCGTCCTTGTGAGACCCATACTAAGGCAATTGCAGGCTCGAACAAGGTGTGCATTCGGCTTGGGTTCCGTGACGCGCGGTGCAGAAATGGATTGGCGTGGTATATTGTTCATTATTATCAGTGTGTTAGTTAGTTTCTGTGGAAAGCATACAGAGTGTGGGATGGCTTCACGTACGGTTCAACACTGAGGGGTCTTACAGGGGGAATGGCAGATCTCTTACAAGCAGAAATCGGTAGGAAAACGATGGTATAGCCGCTTCAATCAGGGGTGTAAGAGTTCAAAATTAATTGAATACTTATGCTTTAAAAGTAGACAAAAGCCGAGATAAATCTCGGCTTTGTATTGTCTGCTGGTTTCTTTAGCTGACCCTTGTCCCAGGAGTCGGGTAGGCCTTGCGCAGTGATTCGGGTGCAAGTACCTCCAGGTTGCCGCTCATGTTGTTCAGCCAGGAGCGGAACTCGGGCGTATCTTGCACTTCGGTCTCCACCACCACGCTGCGCTTGTCGTAACGGGTCATACGCGGGTTATGTCCCGGGATTTGTCCATCGATCAGTGTCGGACAGTTGGCATCGATGCGCCCGACGAAGCGGATCGGACCGCTGACGTCCTGATAACCCTGGTCGCGGATTAGCTTCTGGATATTGAAGTCCTTCGGCTGGGTCGCGCTGAAGTTGGTCAACTCCACGTTCTTGATGTGATCGAACGGAATGCCGTAGACCTTGGGATCCAGCTCGGACAGGGTACAGAGCAGGATGGGGCCATCGGGCTGGTTCAGGATGCCGAGGGGATTGATGCGGTCATAGCAGAGCCAGACAGTACGCTCCTTGATGACACGCTGGATCTCGGCGCTGAACTTGCGGCCACGCCAGAGGGCGTCGCGGATCAGGGTGCTGCGGCGGATCTCCGGATTGCCGGCGAAGGGGCGAGGTGACTGGTGCACGCTCTCCAGCCAGCGCTCGGCCAGTTCGCTCTGGCTGTCGCGGATCACCTGACCAGCCTTGTCGATCAGCGGGTTCAATTCGGTCAGCACGCTTGCCGGCAACAGTTGGCTTGCCTGGTCGCTCCAGGTTTTCAGGGCCACTGCCAGCGAGAGCGGCATGATGTTGGCAAAGTCATTGAGACCATGGCGCTCGAAGCACCAGCCATGAGGCTTGCTGCGCTCATCGGAGGTGAGGTCGAACAGTCCCATGCCGGACATCTCTTCCAGGTCCCGTTGCACGGTACGGAGACTGACGTGAATGCCTTCCTCTTCCAGTTTTACCTGGAGTTGGCTGGCGGTCAGCTTGTAAGGGCGGTGCGGGATGCAACGCGCCAAGGTCAGTTGTCGTAACAGCTTCTTACTCATGGTGCATGCCTTCACTGGTTTAGCGTTGAGTGTATCCTAGCCATGGCCTGCGACAGTCTATGTCGCAAGTTTTGCTGCGACAACTGTCGCCATTTTCATACATGAAGAAACAAAGCATTGATAAATAAAACAAAATAACAATGGAAAGGGGTTGTTTGATACCAATCGGATTAAACATTAGGTCAGTTTTATCCAATCTCGGCTACAAAGTGACATCACCCGCTCCACATCGG
>NZ_JAPCIQ010000179.1:0-2722 GCF_027707405.1 Aeromonas sp. QDB68
ACCTGCTTGGGGCCAGTTGGTATCGAAGTCACTGGGAGCAACCTCAAAAAAAACAGCGTCACCAAAAAAAGGGAAGGCCATGAATTGGCCTTCCCCAAGACCCACCCACTTATCACGGACGAGTAGGTTTAAAAATGTTACCACAAGCGGATGTGTGGTCACGCCTTGCGGTCAGGATTGGCGTCCATGCTCGCCGCAGGGTAAATACAGATATAGACATAGCCATGGCTACCGAGGGTGTCGGCTTCGCAGGTAAAGCCGCCGTGCTGGATAGTGATGCAGTGCTGACGTTGAGCATCCAGCTCGCCGGTTAGCAGCTTGGCTTCCAGAGCCTTGATGATCTCCGGGAAAGCCAGGTCGAGCTTGGCTATCTGCGTCTCACTCCATTCACCGATCAGACTGGCCCGATCGGATAGAAAATCGAGCCGGTAGCGACTCTGTATCAGACGAGCGCCAAAGCGTGGCGTCACGGTATGGGGCAAACCCCACTGTGCAAAAATCCGAGTGGGGTGGTCTGGCGCTACGGGGTGTTGGTTGTTGGTGTGGGTGGTTGTCGTGGTCATGATTAGCGATACCTCAGTTGAATGTCGATGCAGGTGCCGGGCACGTTGTGGCGCTGGCGAAGTCTGGTCAGGTGCTCAGGGAGTTCGGTCAGGTTTGTCAGCCGCCCCCGGTAGAGCCGAGAAAGATTGATGTAGTCGGGATGGCTCACGGTGATGGTCACCTGATGCCCAGGTTGCCAACGAGCAAACAGGCGGGCTTTGGCTTGCTTGATGGTGGTGATGCCGGGAGCGGGTAGTGTCTGACGGTTTCGCAGGTGCAGTTTGTTGAGCTCGGGGGCATAGCGATGCACCTCGAGTCCGGTGATAAGACGGGTCATGTTCGGTGACTCCAATGATGCAAGGGGCCAGCCTGTGAGGGCTGGCCCTTTATGTTGTTTGTGGATGAGCGATGAGATGGTCGCGGTGGTTAGCCGTTGTAAAACAGGATGTAGTTCACTCCTGCCTGCTGGGCTGCAGTGATCAAGGGTTGCAGCGCTGGCGGGATCGTATCGAGATCCATGGCAAGGTTCAGGGTGTACTCGTAGGCGGAGTCATCCTTCACGCCGACATGTTCATGGGAGGCCATTTGCTTGACCCATTGCCATTCTGGTACCAGGTCTGCGTCATCGTAGTCGCCGATGATGGAACTCATGGCGACATCCAGCATCTGCATCACCGAATGGCTTGCCAGTGGATTAGGTGTTGTAGGTAGGGTGTTGGTCATTGCATCGTTCCTTGTTGTCTGGGCTGTCGCTCCCTCTGAGCATTGATGAGCGTGAGCACTTGAGCTGTGCGTTGTTACATCTGATTGATAATCGGCTTGCAGTTGAGTCGGTCCAGCAGGTGCCGCGAGCCGTATTGGGCTACCAGCCGGTCTATGGCCATCTGGGCGCAGGCCGCTCTGCTGGGCTTATTCTCAGGCATGGCGTAACGCGCGGTCAGCCAGCCACCGAGCAGGGCTATGCGGTAGCCGCTCGGGATGTGGGTGAGCGAGGTGCCTATCCCCCTCCCATGAATAAGGAAAGGCACGGCCTGCCCACCGAGGTCGATATCCATGCGCTGGCCCTTGAGCTCAAAGGTGGTGAGCTCGCCGGTCTGTGGATGCTTGCCCGGCACCTTGATGGTGATGTTCTTCGCCATCTCACACCTCCGGCTTGGCTTCAAAGTGGTGGGTCACCGTGCCCGCTTCCGGGTCGATGCTGATAAACGCCGGGGCTTGCGGGTGGTACTGATAGAGCCGCGCCAGTTCGGCACGAAACGCCTCAACGTTTGGCGCAATCACATGGCTGGTATCCCCTTCGGCGTAGGTAAAGGTCTCCAACTTCTCTGTGTGAATCCAGATGCCGAAATACCAGGCGTCTTCCTCGGTATCGTATTGTTGCCAGCCCTGGGCCAGCAGCGTCCGGTCGTAGTAGTAACGGTCAGCCTGATGGCTGCCACGGTCGATGCGGCAACCCGTCACGGTGAGCTCAAACGGGATACGCCCCGCCTTGTGTGCTTTCTTGACCCGGCGCAGCAGCTTGAGAACCTTGGCTCTGCTACGACCATTACCGAGCGGGTACGGCTGTCTGGCCCGCAATGCGAGGTGGCTCATTATCTTCGGCGCGGTGTTGTGGTTGAGCTGGCCGATGGCAACGGTGAGCTGCTGAGCGGTCAGGGTGTTGTAATCACGTAAGTCATGCATGGTTGGGGTTCCTTCAAATGCAAACAGCCCCTCGGTGTGAGGGGCTGCATGGGGTCTTGTGTGTGCTGGTGGCCGTGGCTCAGGTGTGACTACTCCAATCCGGCTTGTCATTACTACCGTGGTTGACGTAGGCCCCGACAATTACCCGTTGCCACTCACCGACCGGCTGACCCGCTGCATTACAGGCGCAGCGAAAGCGGGCGAAGTTAATCTCTCGTGGCAGGTGCTCACGCATATCGCGGGGACTGACAAAGAGCGAGGTTTTGTGTAGCACCGGATTGGGCGCAACCAGTGGCCCGCCAATACGTCGCCCCTCCACATCGTGGGCATAGGCAAAGCCCGGCAGCATCAACTGCTGACTGATGAGCTTGGCAAGCCCTGGATGGGCACACATGGCCTCTGCCACGGCGGCCTGGCTAAAGCCTGACTCTTATACACAAGTAGCGCCCTGAACGGAACCATTCCCGTTTTCCAGGATCTGATCTTCCATGTGACC
>NZ_JAPCIQ010000180.1:0-2670 GCF_027707405.1 Aeromonas sp. QDB68
TGGGGGCGCACTGAGGAGGAGGAGCGAGAGCGCGCAGCGAGCGACGACGAAGGCGCTCCCCATGCCCCCAATTACCGTAACTGTTACTCTAAAGGTGCCCTATGCCAAAGAGGCCAAAGCCCCCTTTGCGTTATTTCTATCCCTTGCTCACTGAGTTTTCACCGGATGGCCGTGAGGTTGTTTACGCCATCGTCCCCGATCTGCATCAGGCAACGTCCCAGAGCCCTAGCTCCCCAGACCATCGGCTCATCGCTCGCATGAGGGCCCAGCCAGATGGCGGCTTTGTCGTTATGCCGGGCGTGTGGGGTTACTGTGGTTGCCACGGTTGGCAATTTGACCCTGTATCTATCCCCGATCATCTCGGCTTCATGCCTGACTTTGGCCCTATGCACTGACAGTACAGGGCTCTGTACTTTTTCGGTCAAGAGCTCTGTACTTTCAAGCTGTGGCGCGGCTTTGACGCCACCCGCTGGAGGTAGCGGGCTGAGCGCACGACAGCGGGGGGCGGCACAATGCCGCCCCCCCGCTTGCTTATTTAGCGTGACTGTGACAATAATTGTTTATCGTCACAGTCACGGAAAAAGCCCAGCATGAAAGACGCCCACGACAACCAGACCCCCGACCTGCTCCCCGTCAAGCGCCCACGGGGCAGGCCCCGCACTGGCAAGGCCATGACACAGGCCGAACGCCAAGCCAAGTACCGCGCTAAACAGGCAGAAAATACCATCACAGTGACGTTTAATCGTGAGGATGTGAAGGTTCTAAAGACGTTGCTCGCCAATCCCCCCGACATGCTTTGCCTGTCCCTGGACAACATCGACCGTTTAGCCAAGGCCGTGTTTGATGCCTGCCTTGCCCAGGGGCGGTAGCCCCTACAAGCGGCCCAGCGCGGTCGATATGGGGGAAGGTGGTGGGCCGCGGGACACGCCCATTTTAACCCGAGCCAGTGAACCCCCCCTTCCCTGCAAAACAGGCAGTTAAGGGGTTCGGGCACTGAGGGAGGAGAACGCCACAGCGCCCCGCCGCGCTCTCCTTGCCCTTGAGGAGCCCAGAGAGTACGATTTGACCGATTGTCCGTCACAAGACGAAGTGGGAATTTCTGGGCAGTGAGCGCATTAAGTTGGCCACAAGACCCGCAAAAAGAAACCCCCCGCGAGGCCGGCTAGCCTCCGAGGGACGATCACCATCAGCAACGTGTTAAGCAGACCTAAGGTGATGACATGATCTTACATCATTTCCCCGCCTTCTCCATAGGGAGAGGGCGCCATGAAAACCGATAGAACACCCGCCGAGAATTTGGATGCCGCAGGGGGCCGGAGTGGCCGCTCTAGGTATATTGCGGAATTCGCCGCCGCTTCGCCTAGTGCAACGCCCCGCAAACCCGCGCCAATCAAGGGAATCCGCGAAATCATCGACGCCGAAACTGGTGAAGTTTTTCAAGTTTCGCGCCAGCATGATTGCACCCTTCAGATCGAGCAGACCCCCGCCCAACTTCGGGCCTTAAAATGGATCCGCAAGGCTGTCCTGATTGCGATTTTCGGGTTAAAGCATCGCGTAGCGTGCTGCCACCGGAATCCAATCAAGCAGGCGACCGATATTCAGGTATGGGCCAAGCTCGATGCGTATTTACCTGGTCACTTTGTCGGATTGCAGACTTGCGCCCTGCCCTGGCTGTGTCCGATATGCTCCCCGAAGATTGCCCAGCGCCGCGCCAACGAGATCCAGCAGGCTATGGGGCAGTGTCTCGCCCAAGGTGGTCAAGTGTTGATGCCGACCTTCACTATCCCTCATGGCCGTCAAGATCGCTTGACCGATACCCTCGCCCTTATCAAGGATGCCCTGCGTTGGATGGGCAAAAACAGGGCCTATCGTCAGCTCCAAACCCGCCTTGGCGTACAGGGCCGGATCATTGCGACCGAGATCAACCACGGCGAGGCCAACGGCTGGCACCCCCATTTTCACGAACTGTGGTTCTTTGAGGGCTCCGGCGTGGATGCCGCCCAGCTTGAGAAGGATCTGCACGTTCTGTGGGTGGCGGCCTGCCACAAATTCGGCTTGGGCACCCCGAGCCGGAAGCATGGCGTAGTTGTGCAGGACGGCAGCCGCGCCGCCTCCTACGTGGCCAAGATGGGGGACAAGCCGTGGACGCTGGCTGATGAAATGGCTAAGTCGAACTCCAAGAAGGGCCGGAGATCAAACCGCTCGTTCTGGCAGTTGATAGATTGCTACATGGACGAGAACGCCAGCACCCAGCACCGCAACCGAGCCAAGCAACTGATCATCGAGTACGCCGAGGCCACCAAGGGCCGCAAGGTGCTCAAGTGGACGCCGGGCCTCAAGAAGCGGTACGCCGTCACCGACATGACGGACGAGGAGCTTGCAGCGCAGCAGGAGGAGGAGGCGGTCTTCATCGCTGAAATCCCCCTTGATGACTGGCGGATCGTTATCAGGCACCGTCTGGAGGCGGTTATTCTCGATGTGTGCCTCAATGGTCGGCAGGCTGTTTACGCCATCATCGAGGCATACCGGACGAAAGCGCCGCCTAATAAGCGTCACTGTGACGAAAAGGGTTAGCCCCTTCCTGTCTTTCACATGGGGGCGCACTGAGGAGGAGGAGCGAGAGCGCGCAGCGAGCGACGACGAAGGCGCTCCCCATGCCCCCAATTACCG
>NZ_JAPCIQ010000181.1:0-2621 GCF_027707405.1 Aeromonas sp. QDB68
GGCAGCCTGTCAAGGTATTCGAAGAGTACCGTCAGGCGGCATAGGCGAGTGTCGCACTTCGAAGTTGAATTCGCGATCTATGGAGGCAGGGGTTACTCCTTCCTGTGGACTGGTGCTTATTGAAAAACGGACTCAGGTTTTAATTCTGTATCCCATCGTCCTATACCCCCGCTGCCGTTTGTCCCACATTCGCAGCAATGCAGGATGACCGGTATCCACGAAGTCGAAAATTTGCACATCGGTCTTGCCTGCATGTTCCCGATGCAGACGCCCAGCATATTGCTGTAGCGTCCCTTTCCATGAAACCGGCATCGCCAGGATCAGCGTATCGAGGGGTGGGTGATCAAAGCCTTCACCGACCAATTTACCTGTCGCCAACAAGATCCTCGGCGCATCGGATGGCAACGCATCCAAGTCGGCGATCAGCGTTGACCGCTGTTTCTTGGACATTCTACCGTGCAGCACAAACGGCGGAAGCGTCAGATTTTCGAGGGCAGATTTGATTGCATCAAGGTGCTCGGTGCGTTCCGTCAGAACCAGTACCTTCCGGCCCTCCTCATAGGCATCGCGCACCTGGGCTGCGATGGCTTCAGTTCGGGCCGTATCATTGGCCAGATGTCTAAAGACGTCTTGGATGCCCGCCTCGGCAGGCAGTTCAATGTGGGGAGACCATGAGCAGGGCACTACCTCCAGGTTATGAGGGGCATTGACCGGTTTTTCCGCTGTGTATCTGATGGGGCCACACTGCATGAAGATAATCGGTTGCAAGCCGTCACGACGGATAGGGGTGGCGGTCAGGCCGAGTACGAATTTCGCTTTGGTTCGCTTCAATACGGCATCAAAAGACGCTGCGCCAATATGGTGGCATTCGTCCACGATCACCTGACCATAGTTCTCTACCAGCGGATTGACTTCACCTTGACGAGAGATGGACTGCATTACTGCGATATCGATCTTCCCGGTTGGCTTAGCCTTGCCACCACCAATGGTGCCGACCAACCCCTTACTGTTCTCCAGGAATGCCTGCAAGCGGTCTTGCCACTGCTTAAGCAACTCGGTGCGATGCACTAGCACCAGAGTGCTAACGCCTCGGCGTGCGATCATTGTGGCAGCGGTGACAGTTTTACCAAAAGCAGTCGGAGCGCATAGCACACCGACATCGTGGGACAGCATCGCTGCGACGGCATTTTCTTGATCCCGCCGCAAGGTGCCGATGAAGGCGGTTTCTATGGGTTCACCGGCAATGCGCTCGTCGCACAGATGGCAACCGATGCCGTTTTCCCGGAGCAGATCCATTGCCGCATCAAGGCAGCCACGAGGTAAGGCGATGTGCTGCGGAAAGTTCTCCGCATTGCCGATGACACGGGGTTTATTCCATACCGACATTCGCATGGCCTGTGCCTTGTAGAACTCAGGGTTCTGGAACGCGGCTAGCCGGATAAGGCGATTGGCCAACGCCTGCGGTAACTGCGCTTTCTCAAAATAGATCAAGTTGGCCACTGTCACGTTCAGCAAGGTAGGCATCGGCCCGGACAGTTTCTTGGTCGCGGTATTCTCCCGCTTCCAGGGGGTGAGCAGGTCTTCGTCATCAATAAAGGTCACGTCGAGTGGGTGAACATTACCGGTGGCTTGCAGGATGGTGGGCTCAATGTCGTGTGGGGGCATCAACTGGATGGAGTCAAGAAATGCCCATTGGTCAGGGTAGGGGGCCAGTTTGGCATCGACGAAAACACTGAAATCTTTCTCCCTCGGCCCCTTTTGCAACGGTAAGGCGATCAGATTTCCGAAGCCTCCCTTGGGCATGGAATCCTGATTAGGAAACAATCGATCATAGGAGCCCAGCTTCAGTTGTCGACTGCGAGCACAAGTGTGGCTGATGATGGCTGAGCCCAGGCGTCTGGCATCGCGTGCCGATACACGGCTGACAAAAAACACCCAAACATGGGCACCTTTGCCCGAGCGTGAGATTTCCAGTGCGGCCGGAATTTCCAACTCTGCACACGACAGCATGATTGCACGCGCATCTTCGCGCCAATCGGCTTCATCGAGATCCATGGCCAAAAAATAGCAGCTGTCATCTTCCAACAATGGATAGACACCGACGGTGTGCTTACCGGCCAGGTGATCGTAGATCACGGTATCGGAGACTGGGATCAGCAGGCGCTGAGTGCAGTCACCACACTTAATTTTGGGCTTCTCACAGACCCCCGCTCGCCATTCGTTGGCGCAGGCCGGGGCATAACCGGATTTGCCGGTTGTCCTGCTTTCCCAGCGTATAGGGTAAACATCAGTGCGTCCACGAAAAAGACCACGAAACATCGCAACCTTTTGAGCGGTGGAAAAGAGTGTGGCGCCTGGCTTTTGTACCACAGGAGCGGCGGGATTCGGCAGTCGCCACTCGATGCCGTGTTTTTCCAGTAGTGCAATCAAGCGCACATTTTCGGCTTTGAGGGTACTGACCTCATCATTCGTCATTCGCGAATCCCTTACTTCCAAACCGACCTGCGATAAGAATGTTGCCCTGCCATCAAGCTATGTGCCAATCAGGGCGGGAGCACACTTTGTTGATATTTTAACCAAAGAATAACTGAGCCCGATAGTCGTCATTCCAGCCGGCTCTT
>NZ_JAPCIQ010000182.1:0-2516 GCF_027707405.1 Aeromonas sp. QDB68
TTTGGAGACAGCCAGTTTACCAGCACCCTGTCTGTCAACTTCCACTTCCCCAAGATCCCGCGAAGAACCTTTTTTATCGCTCAGACGCGGATATCGATATTGCTTCCGAGGGAAGCACTGGCCGATGTCGGCGCTGCCGGAGCGGATTGCGCTGCTGTTTCCAGCAGTTTCAGTGCGGATTCGCCTTCCTGGGTCTGCTGCTTTTTGGCCAGGCTGGCCACCATCAGTGCAGAACCGAACGACGCATTTGCAGAACTAGAAATATCCATTGTGTACCTCCTGCCAAGAGACTATCGGCCGGGACCGGTGAGACATGAGCCATATCGTTCAACGCAGATATGCCTTGTCCGGCGAGCGCCGGGCCAACCAGCGCTCTTCCATCTCCAGCAATGTCTGATAGGCCTTTTCAGCATGCTCCGGGCGACTGAACAGATATCCCTGCCCATACAGATGTATGTCGGTCAATGAGCGCAGCACATCGAGCTGCCCCTGGGTCTCGATCCCTTCACATACCAGTTTCTTGCCAAGCATGGAGCCCATACGGCAGATGTTGGCGACCAGTTCGGCCGCCTCGATGGAGGTGTCGATACCCTGAATGAAGGACCTGTCTATCTTCACCTTGCTCACCGGCAGCTTCTGCAGATAGCTGAGGGAGGAGTAGCCGGTGCCGAAGTCGTCAAGGGCCAGATGTACCCCCTGCTGGCTGAGATCCTGCATCAACTGCAGCGAGTTCTTGACCTCGCGCATGGTGGTGTCTTCCGTCACCTCCAGCACCAGGCTGGACGCAGGGATATGGTGCTCCATCAGCGCTCTGGCCACCAGCTTCAAGAGGTTGCGCTGGTACATGCCCGGGGAGATATTCACGCACATCTGCAAGTCCACCAAACCCAGGTGCTGCCACTGATGCAGTTGTTCACATGCGGTATTCAATACCCAGCCACCCAGTTTCTCGGCCAGCTGGAACTCTTCCGCCACCTGGATCACCTCGTTGGGGGGAATAAAGCCAAGCTCGGGATGGCGCCAGCGCAGCAGCGCCTCCACGGCTTCACAGCGGCCACTTTCCAGATTGACGATGGGCTGGTAATAGAGCTCGAGCGCATTGTGCTCCAGCGCCATCACCATGTCAGACGCAAGATGCTTGCGCCTGGCCGTCTCGTTGAGCAGGGAACTGTCATAGATGACATAGGGAACATGGGTCTTGCGGCTGTGAGAGAGGGCCTGCTCCGCCCGGCTGAGCAACTCCTGGGTCTGGTTGCTGTCGGTCGGGAAGAAGGCGATACCAATACCGACCTCAAGCCGGAAAGGGTAGTTGTCGATGATGATGTCTTGCTTGATGGAGTGGAGCACTCTGGCCACGAGCTCCCTGACCTGACGAAGATCGCTCCCCTCCCGTTGCAGCATGGCAAGCTGATCTCCCCCCAAACGCGCCACCCACTCCCCGTTTTCGCACAGGGCGCGCAGCCGCTTTGCCACCTCCTGCAGCAGGAGGTCCCCTGTGTTGTAGCCAAACTTGCTGTTGATATCACGAAAGTCGTTGATGTCGACCAGCACCAGTCCGAAGGAGGTGTCACGGGTGACATAGGCATCCATCTTTTCCAGCAGCGCCAGCCGGTTGGCGAGCCCGGTGAGGGGATCGATCCTAGCGGTCCTGAAATGGCGCCTGGCTTCTCGCACCAGCAGGCCGCTGAGCAGAATGACGGACACCACCAGCCCCGACACCATGAACAACAGGGCATTGCGCAACTGGCCAAAACGCGCGTCGTTGCCCGTATAGACGTTGATGTTGTTCTGCATGACGGAAGCAAGAGAGTAAGAGAGGGGTTCCTGCAAGGGCGCCAGTGTCATCATGACTTGCTGGTAATCCGGCGTCCCCGGTTTGAGCCTGACCAAATCAGGCTCCAGCTTGCGGATACTGCTTTCGGTCAGTTTCACCAGCCGCAGCGTCTTCGGATTGTCCGCGAGGCTTTTTCTCAATTGGCCGCTCAGAAGGATGGGGGTACGACTCCAGAGAATGTCATAGCGGAGCAGCAGGGCTTCCTGGTCTATGCCGCCATAGTGGTAAATCTCGACGGAATTGAGAAAGCGGCCCAGTTCGAGCTGCAACTGCATCAATGCCCAGGAGACGTCATAGGTGTACTTCTCCATCACCCGGGTCGCATTTTGTATCTGCACCAGGCAATAGAGGGTGCTACCCGTGAACAGCAGAATGGATAGATAAAGAACGCCGAGTAAGGGCCAGGCCCTGGTCTTCGCTTTCACCCAGTACTCCCGTAAACCACCGTTTTTACTGCTGAATGTCGATCGCACTCAGTTGCCAGATCATCATGTCGGTGAACTCGGAACGCCTGAGTTCGGGATGCTGATCCAGTGGCAGGATAAACCAGAGCGGCCCCTTGTCACGTACCCGCATGGTCATCCCGTCATCCTGCCAGGCCAGGATCATGTACAGAACCTTAAGCGGCAAGCGAATTAATAATACCGTCTAACGTGTTGTTTTGCTTGGATTTTCTCTGCCT
>NZ_JAPCIQ010000183.1:0-2450 GCF_027707405.1 Aeromonas sp. QDB68
GTAAGCGTCCAGCGAAGGCCGTATTGACAGGAGCGACAGGTTATTCAGCAGGTAGAGCAACACGCCAAGGCAGCAGTTCGCCGACCCTGTTCACCGGCCAGTCTGCGATCACATTCAGTACATGCCGCAGGTAATGCTCCGGATCTACCCCGTTCAACCGGCAGGTGCCGAGCAAGCTGTACAACAAGGCTCCCCGTTCACCACCATGGTCAGAGCCAAAAAACAGGAAGTTCTTTCGCCCCAAGCTCACCAGCCGTAGCGCATTCTCCGCTATGTTGTTGTCCACTTCTATCCAGCCGTTTTCGGTGTAGTACGTCAGTGCTGACCACTGATTCAAGGCATAGGCGAAGGCCTTAGCCAACTCGGAGTGACGCGAGAGCGACTGCATCCTATCCCGTAACCAGATCTCCAGCTCTTTCAGTAAGGGCTTTGCCCGCCGTTCTCGTTCTGCCAGCCGGTGTTCTGCTGACATGCCGCGCAGTTCTGCTTCAAGGCTGTAAAGCTGACCAATTCGTTTGAGGGCTTCGTCTGTGTTATCCGATGGCGTTCGGATATGCACATCATGGATCTTTCGCCTGGCATGAGCCCAGCAAGCGGCCTCCTTTATCGTGCCGGCAGCTCGGTCTTCACGATATAGCTCATTAAATCCTGCATATGCGTCTGCCTGTAGGACGCCGCTGAAATCGGCAAGATGGCTTTGCGGATGGACTCCCTTTCTATCAGGCGAGTAAGCGAACCAGACGGCTGGCGGCAGTGTGGAGCCTGCGTTGCGATCATCGCGTACATACGTCCACAGACGTCCTGTTTTTGTCTTTTTATTGCCAGGGAGCAGTACCGGCACCGGGGTATCGTCTGCGTGTAGTTTGCCATCGGTCAGCACATACTGCCGCAGCGCTTCCTCCAGCGGTGACAGTAATCGGCAACACGCATCTACCCAGCCAGAGAGCACAGAGCGGCTCAGCTCCACGCCCTGACGGGCATAGATTTCCGACTGGCGATACAGCGGGGTGTGCTCTGCATACTTGGAGGTGAGTACCCGAGCCAGTAAGCCTGGCCCGGCGATACCCCGCTCGATAGGACGTGATGGGGCTGGCGCTTGTATGATGAAATCGCATTGCCCGCAGGTGTGTTTCTCCCGAACCGTGCGGATGACCCGGAAGGCACTGCGTATCAGCTCTAACTGCTCAGCAGTATCTTCTCCAAGGTATGCCAGCGCTCCACCACATTCCGGGCAGACAGCCTCTGTTGGACACAGGCGATGCTCATCGCGGGGAAGCGCTTGAGGGAAGGGTTTGCGAATGCGAGTCTGGCGAAGTGGCCGCGGTACCGCTGGATCATCGACCCGACCGGTGAAGGTATCACTCTCCTGCTGGAGTATTTGCAGTTGCGCTTCGGTCTGAGCGATACGACGAGCGAGTTTCTCGGACTGGCTGCCAAAATACATACGCCGCAGCTTGTCGAGTTGCGCAAGCAGGCGCTCAATTTCGCGCTCCCGCTCTTCCAACCTTGCATGCAAAACACGATTGAGTGACTCCTGTTCAGCCAGGAGTCGTTTCAGTCGCAGGATTTCGTCGGCTAGTAATTTTTCCATACCCATGCATCTTACATGGGGGATCACTTTTTACAACATGGTCAATGAGTTAGCCAGGCGCTTTGGATGGCGCCAGTCTATTCCCTCCAGTAGCATGGCCAGTTGTGCAGGCGTCAAAAAGACTTTGCCGTTTCGAGCCGATGGCCAGGCAAACCGACCCTGCTCCAGCCTTTTGGTCAGCAGACACAGACCATCGCCGGTAGACCAGAGGAGCTTAACTTGACTCCCGTTACGGCCCCTGAAGATAAAGACATGCCCTGATAAGGGATCATCCTTCAACGTCATTTGCACTTTCGAGGCTAACCCATTGAAGCCGTTTCTCATGTCTGTGATACCGGCCACGATCCAGATCCGGGTGCCAGTAGGAAGATTGATCATACGCGCAGGGTCTCCAGGATCATTCGTAATACATTGGTATCGACGGTGCCATCGATGACGACCATTGCACGCCCCAGTCGTATCTCGATGGTGCCGGATGGTGTCGGTTCAGAGGCCGTCTCTGGCGTGAGCATTTCGGGCTGCGGGGTCGGAGGCAAGAAGATCTCCGTGGATGAAGGGGGCAACACCAGTTCGATGGGATATAACGCAGGGGCTTCGGCTTTGGCATCACGTCGCCATTTGAACAAGAGGTTTGCATTGATCCCGTGCTCCTGTGCGAGTTTTGAGACGGAGACGCCGGGTTGGTTGGCGGCCTCGACAAGTCGCTGTTTGAATTCTCGTGAGTAATTGGCTCTGCCTTTACGGCTGCCATTGGTACGACTATTGGTGTACACCATCTTTGGTTCCCACTACTTTTTAGTGGGAACTACTTTGTCCACAACTGCCTCCATTCACCAGACGGTAGTGGCCGGACGCTTAC
>NZ_JAPCIQ010000184.1:0-2382 GCF_027707405.1 Aeromonas sp. QDB68
GACCAGCAGATCATTTTGGAGGTATTGGGTGAGCGCTATCGGCAAATTTATTCCTAAATCAGGTGCGGAATGTCGGCTATAATGATGTTTTTACTATCATGATTGATCTCTATTGCTGTTTCATGAGCTAATTTTATGAAAGTAATAAATTAATGAATTCCTGATTACCCATGATTAGGGAAGGTGCGAATAAGTACCCTATGAGCCAAAACTAAAAAAGTTTAGCTATTTAATATCAATAATTTAGAATGGTGTGTTTTTGTGCCAAGTGACTTGTTAGCACCTTCCCTAGAGTATTCTGGTAATTAAGTATGAGCAATTCACTTGCTCATACTCTTAGTACATAATGTTTTTTACTGGTCAGCATCATAGTTTTCATTCAGTGCTGTAATACGTGCTACTTGGAAAGTATTTTGAAGCGATTGTAATTCTGTTTTATGCTGCTGTGCCAATTGCTGTAAATATTCTCTCCCTTTGTCTGTTAAATACACATCTACTTTGCGCTTGTCATTTTCATTTTTCCGCCGTTCAACAAGGTCCAACTCCTCACATCGCGTAAGTAAAGCTACGGTAGCATGATGACTCATTTGTAGCCTTTCCGCTAGTTCACCCACGCTTGCCCAGTTGCGCCCAGGGTATCCTTGAATGTGCAGGAGGGATAAATATTGTAATGGTGTGAGCCCGAGCTCCTTGGCCGCAGTTTCACTAAAGTGAAGAAAACGCTTTAACTGATAGCGAAACTCAGAAAGTGCCTCAAATTGAGCTTTTGTTAGCATAGCTTACTCGGTTGTTGACTTCTTAGGTGAAATACAATAAGTTCAATTATATCACACTGTGATATATAATTTGTAGTGTTTCTGTTACAAAGGAGATGGCAATGCATAAGCAAGTTCACCCAAAATCACTTTATTGGGGAAACACCGTAATTCTACTGAGTACCATCGATGATACTGATACAACTAACATTACACCAATATCATCGAGTTGGTCTCTTTCGAATAATATTGTCATCGGCCTCAGTCTAAATTCAAAGGCTATCGAAAACATTGAGAATTGTCCAGAAGTCGTATTGAATGTTGCATCAGACAACCTTTCGGATAGAATTGAATCTATTGCCAAATTGACCGGAAAGGATCCTGTCCCATCTGAAAAGATAGGTTTCAGTTATTGTGGTAATAAATTTGCTCTTGGTGGATTTACAGAGCTGGCGTCCTGTACCGTTAAACCATCTCGTATCCAAGAATGTTTAATTCAGGTCGAGTGTTTAGTTGAACATATAACAAAGCGCAATAATTTTGCTATCGTTGAATTGCGAGCCACTCATGTGCATGCAGATGCATCTTTACTTAAAAAAGATGACGTTATTGACGCGGATTTGTGGAGCCCTCTGATTTATAATTTCAGGAGTTACCACGGAATTACCAGCGCTATTGGTAGAAACTTTAAATTTGATAATTGATTTCGCAGATGCCCTATTTATTAAGGGCATCTTCATGGGACTATGATTTTTAAAGGATGTTTTATGAGTGAATGTTTACGTTCTTTACCATTGGTTTATTCATGCTCTGGTTGTTCAAGTGCAGCGCAGATGGCAAACTATATGGCTATTCAGCTAGATAAACGAGGTGATGCAGAAATGTCCTGCATTGCAGGTGTTGGTGGAAACGTAAAGCATTTAGTCCGTATAGCAAAGTCTGGTAGATCGATCATTGCTATCGATGGATGTCCTTTACAATGTGTCAAAAGTTGTTTGGCTATTCACAATCTCACTCCTACAAATCATGTCTTATTGAATGAGCATGGAGTCAAAAAACTTCAGAAAACAGATTTTGATTCTGATGAAGCGGATAGGCTTGTTTTTGAAATTGCACAGTTATTAACTCTTCTATAAGAGGTTGATCCTCAATTTATCGGTATGTATTATTCATACGTGGCTATAGATATGGGCTACCACTTATCCGATTACCCATGATCTTCCCGATATGGCATCAGATGGATTTCCTCTATCGTGTGGTTCAATTCAACCAGCATGCTCTTGATGCCAAAACGATGCTTAAATCGGAAGCATCATTCCGTCAGATGATTTGGTAGAGGCTTGGTTCCAAGCGTATGGCAACTGCTCCGCAGCGAGTTCTGCACATTCCCTATTATCGTGCTTACCCAGTTGAACGCAAGATGCTCCAGTAAATCCAGGTTGCCTCCAGTGATGACACTCAGGTACTCACAGTTGGCTTCCTTGACTGCCCTGAAACGGGATAACTCATCAGATATCACGGCACTCCCGTTAGCAAGATGTCGTTTAGCCCTTAACCATCCCCTCGTATGAGCGAGGCGTGGCGCGGCTTCTGAGGTATGATCGCCATCCTTGACCAGCTAATACCC
>NZ_JAPCIQ010000185.1:0-2283 GCF_027707405.1 Aeromonas sp. QDB68
ATCTCGCACCTCGATAACTGTACGTAAGATCAGTATAGTTCGTGGTAACTGACTGCTAATCATGGGTAATCAGGTTATGAAATCAATGACTGCTATCGAGATGTCACCACGCCAGAGCTTATGACCGCTAGCCTGAAAAGTTTAGTCGAAAGATATAACTTAAAGGGCAAAGTCGTGGGTGACGTGGCTCTGGGTGCACTCATGCAAAGTTCGGCCAACTGGAACTTTGCGCGTGAAGTTGTTCAGGCTTCTGGCTTACATCCGAATACGCCAGCATATAACGTGCAGCGGGCTTGCGGTACCAGTTTAGAAACTACGATTCAGATCGCACACAAAATATCCAGCTACCAAATCGAGAGCGGTATTGCGGGCGGCGTGGATAGCAATAGCGACTTGCCAATTATGGTGACTCGTTCGTTCTCGCAGAAGCTCGTTGCATTGAATTCGGCCAGAACACTCGGCGAGAAACTAAGAATCTTTTTGAGCTTTAGGCCGAGCGATTTAAAACCCGTGCCACCCGCCGTCGTTGAACCGCGAACAGGGAAGTCAATGGGTGAACATTGTGAGTTGATGGTCAAAGAATGGAAAATTTCCCGGCAAGAGCAAGACGAGCTGGCTCTGGCAAGCCATCTGAACGCCGCGAAAGCGTACAAAGACGGCTTTTATGCCGATCTCGTTTTTCCATTTTTAGGAAAAAGTACGGATGGAATCATGCGTGGCGATACGACTTTAGAGAAGTTGGCAAAGCTAAAGCCAGCATTTGATCGATCCGAAAAAGGAACTCTGACGGCAGGCAACTCGAGTTCACTCACGGATGGCTCGTCCACCGTTCTTTTGGCTTCCGAAGAAGAGGCTAAAAAGAATAATTGGCCGCTGTTGGCCAAGATTGTGGATTCTCATACTTCTGCCGTGGATTACGTCGCTGGCGAAGGTTTGCTCATGGCTCCAACTGTGGCGGTCAGTGAATTATTGAAGCGAAACGGCTTAAAGCTTCAGGATTTTGATTTTTACGAAATTCACGAGGCGTTCGCTGGACAAGTGCTCTGCACGATGAAGGCGTGGGAGTCTGCTGAATACTGCAAAACACGTTTGGGACGATCAGAGCCTCTCGGAAAAATTGACCGCTCGAAGCTAAATGTCCGTGGAAGTAGCATTGCCCTTGGGCATCCGTTTGCGGCTACTGGCGCTAAGATCGTCGGAGTTTTAGCAAAGATACTGCACTCAGCTGGTCCTGGAAAACGTGGCCTTATCGTCGTTTGCACGGCGGGAGGAATGGGAGTGGCTACAATTCTTGAAAGTTAGGAGAAAAATATGTCGGATCTAAAAATGAATAAAGAAGACGGTGTTGAAAGCTATGAATTTGCAACCCCTGAAGCAATCGAAGAAGCATTGAAAATCGGGAAGCTTAGTCAAACGGTTTTCGGCATGGGTTGCTTTTGGGGACCGGATTCTAATTTTGGAGGGACGCAGGGAGTAGTGCAAACACGTGTTGGCTACGCTGGAGCATCAACTCTGGATCCGAGTTACCGCAACATCAACGGACACGCCGAAGTCGTCAGAGTGATCTACGATAAAGACCAAATCAGCTACAGGGAACTTCTTGGAAGTTTTGAATCATGGTCTGTTCATGGTAGAAAGCAGGGCCAGTATCGCCAGATACTTTTTGTTTTTGATCTGGAGCAAAAACAAGTAGCTGAAGAACTGATTCAAGCGATTGGAAAGGAGAAATCTCCCGAGGTGATTGAGGCCGGAGAACAAAATGGTTATTTTTGGCCCGCCGAAGATTACCATCAAAAGCATCGTCTTCGCAGAAACAAACAGCTTGTAAGTCTTGCAGAAGTAGATTTCGGTCCTCGCTGGGATGAACATCTGTATTTTACTAAATTAAATAGTACCGATAGAAAAGGCTTCAGTCTCTCAAGCTGGCTAAAAAAGTTGTCTCCGGAAATGCAGAAAGCTTACCGAATCGGTTAATCTGAAATTGCAGCTGGCTAAAGAACTCTATTTTCTATATGTAAAGAATGTGACGATCTCCTTCACATGGAGTCCAAGAGAGCATAAAAAATCTGTGTAAGTCGCATTACCCATGTATTTGAAAGGAATAAATAATGCCAATATCAGACCAGCTTATCGACCGAAGCAAGACCTCAGTTTTTATGAGGTCTTGAGATCAGCGCAGCATGAACAGATCTCTTACAGTGTGGCGAACACGAGGCGGCAACGTGCGCTACCAGCTCAAGACGCCGTACCGGGACGGCACCACGCACGTCATTTTCGAACCAT
>NZ_JAPCIQ010000186.1:0-2234 GCF_027707405.1 Aeromonas sp. QDB68
ATGGTTCGAAAATGACGTGCGTGGTGCCGTCCCGGTACGGCGTCTTGAGCTGGTAGCGCACGTTGCCGCCTCGTGTTAACGACAGCCGCTTCTCGGATACCGCCGGGCGGCTGATGTACCGGCACAGCCGTTCGAGCTTCTTGCGTTCATCGGCCCTGGCCGCCACGCCGGCGTGCAGGCTGAACCCGGCTACCTTGCCAATCCCGTCACCGAACGGATCACCACTGGTCGGCAGAGTTTGCAAAGTGAACACCTTTCGCCCCGCCTGTGAACCGACAGCGATACGGTAAGTGATCGAGTGCCCCAGCAGGGGTGTCATCGGGTCGTCATCCACCGCATCCGAGGCCAGATAGCTGTTTTCGACATCCCGTTCCAGCAGGCCTTGCCGTTCCAGATAGCGACCCACCCGGTGGGCGATGGTGTGCGTCAGCTGGGTGAGCTCTGGGCTGGTCGGCGCCTTGACCCAGCGGAAACGCGCTGAGCCGTGGGATTGCTCGACATACACACCGTCGAGAAACAGCATGTGGAAGTGAACATTCAGATTGAGCGCCGATCCAAAACGCTGGATCAGGGTGACCGCGCCCGTCTTGGCCACTTGGTGGGTATGGCCCGCTTTCTTGACCAGGTGCGTGGCAATGACGCGGTAAACGATGCCCAGCACCCACCCCATGATCTCGGGCCGGCTGGCAAACAGGAAACGCAGCTGAAACGGGAAACTCAACACCCACTGACGCATGGGTTGTTCAGGCAGTACTTCATCAACCAGCAAGGCGGCACTTTCGGCCATCCGCCGCGCCCCACAGCTCGGGCAGAAACCGCGACGCTTACAGCTGAAAGCGACCAGGTGCTCGGCGTGGCAAGACTCGCAGCGAACCCGTAGAAAGCCATGCTCCAGCCGCCCGCATTGGAGAAATTCTTCAAATTCCCGTTGCACATAGCCCGGCAATTCCTTTCCCTGCTCTGCCATAAGCGCAGCGAATGCCGGGTAATACTCGTCAACGATCTGATAGAGAAGGGTTTGCTCGGGTCGGTGGCTCTGGTAACGACCAGTATCCCGATCCCGGCTGGCCGTCCTGGCCGCCACATGAGGCATGTTCCGCGTCCTTGCAATACTGTGTTTACATACAGTCTATCGCTTAGCGGAAAGTTCTTTTACCCTCAGCCGAAATGCCTGCCGTTGCTAGACATTGCCAGCCAGTGCCCGTCACTCCCACTCAATGGTTGCCGGTGGCTTCGAAGAAATATCATAGGTTACCCGCGAAATCCCCGGGATTTCATTGATGATGCGGCTAGAAACCGTTTCTAAAAACTCATACGGCAAGTGTGCCCAGCGCGCTGTCATAAAATCGATAGTTTCTACTGCGCGCAATGCCACCACATACTCATAGCGGCGGGCATCGCCCACTACACCCACCGACTTCACCGGCAGGAACACAGCAAAGGCTTGGCTGGTTTTGTGATACAGGTCTGCGGCATACAGCTCTTCGATAAAGATGGCATCAGCCAAGCGCAACGTGTCGGCATATTCTTTTTTTACTTCACCAAGAATACGCACACCTAAACCGGGGCCAGGGAAGGGGTGGCGATAGACCATATCGTAAGGCAGGCCTAACTCCATACCGATCTTGCGCACCTCATCTTTAAACAGCTCGCGCAGCGGCTCCACCAGCTTGAGCGTCATATTTTCTTTTAGGCCGCCGACATTGTGGTGCGACTTGATCACCTGCGCCTTACCGGTTTTGCTACCGGCAGACTCAATCACATCTGGAAAGATGGTGCCTTGTGCCAACCACTTGGCTTGCTTGTGCTTGCTCGCTTCTTCTTCAAAAATATCGATAAAAGCATTACCGATAATTTTGCGCTTTTTCTCTGGGTCCGCTTCGCCAGCGAGACGTGATAAGAACTTTTCTTCGGCATCAACACGAATAACTTTGACGCCCATGTTTTTGGCGAACATCTCCATGACCTGATCGCCTTCACCTTGGCGCAACAAACCAGTATCAACAAACACGCAGACCAGCTTTTTACCAATCGCACGATGCAAAAGTGCGGCGGTAACAGAGGAGTCAACGCCACCGGACAAACCAAGGATGACTTCCTCATCGCCCACCTGCGCACGAATTTTAGCAACGGCGTCGTCAATGATGCTCTCTGGTGGTTTGCCTTTGATGAGCCAGGTCAACGCGGCTGCAAGTGACCGTATGCATGCAGAAAGAGATGCAGGGCGTTCGGCA
>NZ_JAPCIQ010000187.1:0-2093 GCF_027707405.1 Aeromonas sp. QDB68
CAGTTGGTGGACTTGCCCGAAGGCCTGGGCCGGCACATCCACCAGAACCGCCTGCTCAAGCTGGCCCGCGAGGGTGGGCAGATGACGCCCAAAGACCTCGGTAAGTTCGAGCCGCAGCGCCGCTACGCGACCCTGGCCGCCGTGGTGCTGGAGAGCACCGCGACCGTGATCGATGAGCTGGTCGATCTGCATGACCGCATCCTGGTCAAGCTGTTCAGCGGCGCGAAGCACAAGCATCAGCAGCAGTTCCAGAAGCAGGGCAAGGCGATCAACGACAAGGTGCGCCTGTACTCCAGGATCGGCCAGGCGCTGCTGGAAGCGAAGGAAAGCGGCAGCGACCCCTATGCCGCCATCGAGGCGGTGATTCCCTGGGACGAGTTCACCGAGAGCGTCAGCGAGGCCGAGCTGCTGGCCCGGCCGGAAGGCTTCGACCACCTGCACCTGGTCGGCGAGAACTTCGCCACCCTGCGCCGTTACACGCCGGCCTTGCTGGAGGTGCTGGAACTGCGCGCCGCGCCGGCCGCGCAAGGCGTGCTGGCAGCCGTGCAGACCCTGCGTGAGATGAACGCCGACAACCTGCGCAAGGTGCCGGCCGATGCACCCACGGCCTTCATCAAGCCGCGCTGGAAGCCGCTGGTGATCACCCCGGAAGGCCTCGACCGGAAATTCTACGAAATCTGCGCCCTGTCCGAGCTGAAGAACGCCCTGCGCTCCGGCGACATCTGGGTCAAGGGCTCGCGGCAGTTCCGCGACTTCGACGACTACCTGCTGCCGGCCGAGAAGTTCGCCGCACTCAAGCGCGAGCAGGCCCTGCCCCTGGCGATCAACCCGAACAGCGACCAGTACCTGGAAGAGCGTTTGCAGCTGCTGGACGAGCAGTTGGCCACCGTCACCCGCCTGGCCAAGGACAACGAGCTGCCCGATGCCATCCTCACCGAGTCAGGGCTGAAAATCACCCCGCTGGATGCGGCGGTGCCGGATCGGGCGCAGGCGCTGATCGACCAAACCAGCCAGTTACTGCCGCGCATCAAGATCACCGAACTGCTGATGGACGTGGACGACTGGACGGGCTTCAGCCGCCACTTCACCCACTTGAAGGACGGGGCCGAGGCCAAAGACAGGACGTTGCTGCTGTCCGCAATCCTCGGTGATGCGATCAACCTCGGGCTGACCAAGATGGCCGAGTCGAGCCCCGGCCTGACCTACGCCAAGCTGTCCTGGCTGCAAGCCTGGCACATCCGCGACGAAACCTATTCGGCGGCCTTGGCCGAGCTGGTCAACCACCAGTATCGCCACGCCTTTGCCGCCCACTGGGGCGACGGCACGACCTCATCCTCCGATGGCCAGCGCTTCCGCGCGGGTGGCCGGGGCGAGAGCACCGGGCACGTCAACCCGAAGTACGGTAGCGAGCCGGGACGGCTGTTCTATACCCATATCTCCGACCAGTACGCGCCGTTCAGCACCCGCGTGGTGAATGTCGGCGTCCGCGATTCCACCTATGTGCTCGACGGCCTGCTGTACCACGAGTCCGACCTGCGGATCGAGGAGCACTACACCGACACGGCCGGCTTCACCGATCACGTCTTTGCCCTGATGCACCTGCTAGGCTTCCGCTTCGCGCCGCGCATCCGCGACCTCGGCGAAACCAAGCTGTACGTGCCGCAGGGCGTGCAAGCCTACCCGACGTTGCGCCCGCTGATCGGCGGCACCCTGAACATCAAGCACGTGCGTGCCCACTGGGACGACATCCTGCGCCTGGCCAGCTCGATCAAGCAGGGCACCGTCACCGCCTCGCTGATGCTGCGCAAGCTCGGCAGCTACCCGCGCCAGAACGGACTGGCCGTGGCCCTGCGCGAGCTGGGCCGGATCGAGCGCACGCTGTTCATCCTGGACTGGCTGCAAAGTGTTGAACTGCGCCGCCGCGTGCATGCCGGCCTGAACAAAGGTGAGGCGCGCAACTCGCTGGCCAGGGCGGTGTTCTTCAACCGCCTTGGGGAAATCAGGGATCGGAGCTTCGAGCAGCAGCGCTACCGGGCCAGCGGCCTCAACCTGGTGACGGCGGCTATCGTGCTGTGGAACACGGTGTACCTGGA
>NZ_JAPCIQ010000188.1:0-2029 GCF_027707405.1 Aeromonas sp. QDB68
CGAAACCCAACAAGGAGTTTCGGATTCTTACACAGCCTGAGGATCGGTCAATGGATCCTTAACTGATCGGCATTAGCGCCAGGCGCTCCTTTTTTCATTCTGGCAATCTGCGGACTCGGGTCGCTACTCCTTGTGTAGCCAGGGGGTCAGGCGCAGGATCTCCCCTTGCAGTTGCAGCTTGCCCTGGGCAAACCCCTTCAGCTGCGCATTGCTGAGCAGCAGTTGCCCCTGCTGCCAGGAGACGGCCTCCTGACGGGCACCCTCCACAAGGTAGGCTGTGCCTGCGGGCGCCACCATGGAGATCCGCACCCCTTCCATCTTGGGCAGGAAATACTGGCCGACCATGCCGGCCATCTTGTCGAGCAATCGCTGCATCTGCTGCTGACGCGAGACAAGTTCGGCCAGCGGCACCTCGGGTGTGGCGGGGGCGTCAGCCATCACCTGTACCGACAGATCACAGGCGGCGTGGGCCTCGGTGAGCCCCACCACCACGATCGCCTTGTCGAGGTTGAGATCATCGTCATAGGGCAGACGCAGTTCGCCATCCACCGTGACCTCGGCGGGCACATCCCTGTCCGGGGTCGAGACCCGGGCCGAGGTGAGCCCGCAGCGCCGACCGTTCTGTTGACTGGCCAGATAAAAGCCCAGTCTGGCGTGGCCAAATTCCCCCTTGGCGAAGGTCTTCATCTGGCTGTAGAAGGTGCCGTAGTCGAGTTCAAGGGACGGCTCAGCCTGTCCCAGCATGGGCATCAGCAGGAGCGCCGCCATCCCGTATCGCTTGTTCATATGCCATCCTTTTGCATCATGCTCCGGGCGGGTCGACACCGGCTGACCCCTGGTATTCCATTATGCGTTGAAATGATCCGGGCCCTGCCCGTCGTTGCCACTGGCAACCTCGGTCACTTCGACTGCCACCCCACACAGATCCCGGTAGAGAATGCCCTTGCAGTTGAAGTAGAGCGGCGCCACCCAGATAAGTCCCAGCCCCATGGGGATGAGCGCCAGGAAGAAGAGTGCCAGCATGACCCCGTGCAGCAGCACTATGCTGGGCCAGCCCCGGGCAAAGAGCTTGAGGGAGACCAGAATGGCCTGAGCCGGGGAAAGACCGCGCTCCAGCACCAGAGGTACGGTAAACACCAGCCCCATGCCCACCAGGGCGGAAGGGATGAAGGCCAGCATCACAGGCACACCCAGCAGCTCGAACAGGGGTCCAAACAGGCTGGTGATGAGGCTGCCGAGCAGACTCAGGCTGCCCAGGCGCAGGAAGTGGCGGAAGAAGTCGAACACCTGGCTCGGCCGGGCGCGTACCCCCACCGACTGCTGCAACCCCAGCATGTCGAGGGAGGAGGTCATGGGTGACATGATCACCGTGGCCAGCAGGCTCAGGATCAGGGCCATATCCATATCCCCTCCTTCACGGGCGACATAGGGCGTCAGCAAGGTATTGCTCAGCAGGATCCAGATTGCCATGACCCCGGCGATGGCCAGCGCCAATCCGAAACCGGTGCGACGAGTCTGTTGCCACCCCTCTTTCAACACCCCTTGCAGGTCCAGACGATATCCCTGGCTGAGGGACTGTTCGAGGGTTCCACCGATCCGCATTCTATTACTCAATTGACTGTCCAACATTCACTGACGACTGATCCAAGGTGGCACATTATAGCGGTTTGAACCGGCATGCGTAGCCGTTTTTCCTGTTATCTTCCGTTCAGAAAGCCATTGATACCAAAGGCCTTGCAGCCCTACTTGATGAAGTTCCCCTCACCCTTGGCCCCTCTGTCCAACGGGAGTAGGATGTTGACATCCTCCCCCACCTTAGCGCTTCGCGTCACAGGAGGGGGATTCCCATTACTGGGTGATAGCTGCTCGCGCAGTACCGGGTTCCTGCTTCATCGGGCGGCCTGATTGCACCACGCCTCCACAGGCTAAAACGGCGTGTCCCGCCGCTAAAATATGGTTCATCGCGGCTTTCCGGGGAAGGCCGCCTTGATTTTCAGAAAAAAGTATTCTGAGTCCCTAAATCCATATG
>NZ_JAPCIQ010000189.1:0-1976 GCF_027707405.1 Aeromonas sp. QDB68
TAGGGCCGGTTTTTTTAAAATGTAAAGCGTTTTGTAAAGCGAAATGCCTAAAAACCCCGATATTTCGGGGTTTTTTCTTTTCTGAGAATGTAAAGATTGCACATTCTGAAAGCACGCAGTATACCTTAGGAATGGGTGTATAAAAGTGTAAAGGAGTGATGCAGTGAAGCTCAGAACCGTCAACATGAAGCAGTACAATGAACGTAAGTATCTAATCGTTGATGAGAGAGGACTCCCCATCCCGAGGCTATGTGAGTTCACACTGACACACCTGTATGGTGCGGAAAAAACACAGGAGAATAATGCAAACCACCTAATCCATATCGAACGATGGGCAGCAATGCTAAAAGTAGATCTAGCGGAAATTGTTGCTGGCACAGGGTTTGCTGACACTGGCTTATACCAGAGTTTTCTCAAACATCTTGAGCATCGCTCATACGATATCAACGGAGCAAGACCCCTCCGACCAGATATTGTTAGTCCTGATTATTTCAATCAACGCCTTGATTTGGTATTGGTTTATTTTCAATTTTTAGCCGACAAAGCAATATCCAAGCGCCGTAATACTGATCCTCTATTCAGTCAAATCCCCGAGATGATGAGAAGGCTTCAAGTAAAACTAGTCAAGCTGAGAAGACCAAAGACAGCTCCAGGCCGCATTCTTGGATTGTCATTAGTCCAACAAGCAACACTGTATGACATCATGGAAATACCGAGTTCTCTTGGCTGGAATAAATCTACTCAGTTACGTAACAAGCTAATTCTTAGGTTACTTTTAGAAACAGGAATTAGAAAAAGTGAACTGCTATCACTTACTACATCAAACTGCCATACGAGCAAGCTGGTACATGGTGTTTACCCATTTATCCTGACACAACAGAATATTGAACATAACGATCCTCGTAATAGAGTGCCACGCGAGAAAACAGTTGGCAGGATTATTCCTATTTCATTTCCTCTAGCTTCACTGATTGATGAATATAAACAGGCGAGAAAATCTCTTGGCGACTCAGCCATGAAGAGCCCCTATTTACTCTTATCGACAACTAAGCCACATAATCCGCTATCAATAGCAGCATTGGATGATATTTTCTCAAGTATCAAGAATAAAATTTTAGAGTTATCAGATATTCATCCTCATAAATTAAGGCATACACTCTTTGAAAATATTGACAGAATGCTTACTAAAATGGGGATTGACGCAGCTCAACAGAAAAAGATAAAAAATAATGTTGGGGGGTGGAAGTATAACTCAGATAGTAGTCTAATATATGAAACTGGGTCAATAATGGAGCAATGCAACCTAGTTCTAAACCAACTTCACGCTGAAATGGAATTACATAGAAAAATATCATAAAAAATTGCCAAGGTGGTGGCCATGCCGACAAAAAAATTAGATAAAAACGAAATCATGTTGGTACAAATAGACCAGCATCCACAATTTTCTTATGACCCATATCCTGTAAGCCAGTCAGGCCAACAACTGGATTTAACACAAAGTAAAGTAGTTCTGGAACCGGAGAGGGAGACCCTATTCTTTGAAAAAATCTCTCCCCAACTAAGAGAGCATGCCCGTGCATGGATTTCTTATGCTTGTCATATCTACTCTAACTATGCTCTTTTCTCACAACAACATTGTTGGCGCCTACTCAAAATCCCTGACGATACTGTAGCAGAAGATATTGCCGAAAAAATACAAGAAATCTACAGAGAGCTTTTGAGCTCTGAACGTAGTCCTAGCACTAAATCTGCTTTAAGAATACTGTATAAATGGTGTGTTGAAGAGGGTCTACCACACTTTGATGAAGACTTTTATGATTACTACCTAGCCAGTATAAAGTTTGGTACAGCTGAGGGTAAGGGCCTTGATGTAATTATGGAAATTCCTGACCGTGGACCACTCACGATCAAGGAAGAACGAATCTTCATCTCCACATTAAACTCAGTTTTACCAGAGACACTCACCACCCATGAGT
>NZ_JAPCIQ010000190.1:0-1925 GCF_027707405.1 Aeromonas sp. QDB68
AACCAGCGGGGCTGACGCCCCGGCGAAATTCCTCTCCCACCTACGTCGGAGGGAGTCCCCTTTCGCATTTAAGATGGCGACCCCGCCAAACTGATGGCGCACCCGGCTCGCGCCAAAGAACACACCAAGCTGCAGGCCGGTGAACTGATCCACGTCGGAGAGGGCGAACACCGGCAGATCGATCCCCTTCACCTGGCCGGTGCGGCCGTAGAGGAAGGAAGCCCTTGCCCCTTCCACCTGATTGGACGAGGGCAGGTTGACACCGGGCAGGGAGATCTGGACCGGCGTGCTGGCCTGGGCGACACCGGCGAGGGTCAGGGCACCACAGCCGAGCAGCAGGGCGAACGGTTTCATCGGGGATTCCTTGTGAAGAGGGTGTGGCTCAAGGGTACCAGCGCAGGCCCCGGGGAACGAGACCCCGCCCCCTGCCCTGCGTCACCTCTCGTCTGAACCCGGGGATGGCTCTCTCGGCGGATTGGAAAATTCAAACAGAAACTAACATTTATACCAAAGGTGGATTGGTTGCAGAATTCTCAAACGTGTGTTTGAACAGAGCAAACAACACGTAACACAGGGATGACGTGCTGTACCCGCAAGAAGGGTCGATTGACCCGCAAAAACAGTGTTCTGCCGAACCGGAGACCCATGATGAATATGGACGTGATCAAGAGCTTTACCGAGCAGATGCAAGGCTTTGCCGCTCCCCTCACCCGCTACAACCAGCTGCTGGCCAGCAACATCGAACAGCTGACCCGGTTGCAACTGGCGTCCGCCAATGCCTACGCCGAACTGGGGCTCAACCAGTTGCAGGCCGTCGGCAAGGTGCAGGATGCCCAGAGCCTGGCGGCCCTCGGCACCGTGCAGCTGGAGAGCGCCAGCCAGCTCTCCCGCCAGATGCTGGATGACATCCAGAAGCTCAGCACCCTCGGCCAGCAGTTCAAGGAAGAACTGGATGCCCTGACCGCAGATGGCATCAAGAAGAGCACGGGCAAGGCCTGATAACCCCTGGCTGCCCGTCTTGCGGGCAGCCACATCTCCCCACGACTCGACAGAACGGGCAAGTGCCCGCCCCGGGCGTGGGTGAAGGAGAACACATGAGCCAATCATCTTACGGCCCGCTGTTCGAGGCCCTGGCCCACTACAACGACAAGCTGCTGGCCATGGCCAGAGCCCAGACCGAGCGCACCGCCCAGGCCCTGCTGCAGACCAGTCTGGACGATCTGGGCCAGGTGCTGGAGCAGGGCAGCCAGCAGCCCTGGCAGCTGATCCAGTCCCAGATGAACTGGTGGCAGGATCAGCTCAAGCTGATGCAGCACACCCTGCTCAAGAGTGCAGGCCAGCCGAGCGAGCCGGTGATCACCCCGGATCGCAGCGATCGCCGCTTCAAGGCCGACGCCTGGAGCGAGCAACCCCTCTATGACTACCTCAAGCAATCCTATCTGCTGACCGCAAGACACCTGCTGGCGGCGGTGGATGCCCTGGAGGGCGTGCCCGAGAAGAGCCGGGAGCGACTGCGCTTTTTCACCCGCCAGTACGTCAACGCCATGGCTCCCAGCAACTTCCTGGCCACCAACCCGGAGCTGCTCAAGCTCACCCTGGAGTCCGACGGCCAGAATCTGGTGCGCGGCCTTGCGCTCCTGGCCGAAGATCTGGAGCGCAGCGCCGATCACCTCAACATCCGCCTGACCGACGAGTCCGCCTTCGAGCTCGGCCGGGATCTGGCGACCACCCCGGGCCGGGTAGTGCTGCGCACCGAGCTCTTTGAGCTCATCCAGTACAGCCCGACCACAGCGACGGTGGGCAAGACCCCGGTGCTGGTCGTGCCCCCCTTCATCAACAAGTACTACATCTTGACATCCTCCCCCACCTTAGCGCTTCGCGTCACAGGAGGGGGATTCCCATTACTGGGTGATAGCTGCTCGCGC
>NZ_JAPCIQ010000191.1:0-1868 GCF_027707405.1 Aeromonas sp. QDB68
CAAGGGGCCTCTATTAATTATTGCGAGTAGTAGCACAATAATTAATGCCAAAACGAGTAGGAACCGAACATGAGCTACCAGATTCTCTCCGCTGCGGCGGCCAGCATTACCGAACTGAAACGCAACCCCATGGGCACTGTCAAAAAAGGCAATGGTTCTGCCGTTGCTATCCTCAAGCACAACGAACCAGCCTTCTACTGCGTGCCACCAGAGCTCTTTGCTTACTATATAGAACTAGCCGAAGACGCTGAGCTTAATCGTATCGCCGATGAACGCATGGCCCTACTCGATAAGGTCAGCGTATCGCTAGATGATCTATGACGTATGCCACGCGATTTTATCGTTGAGTACTGAGGTAGTTGCTGAATTATGAGCGTTAACATTGTGGGAAACACCTGAGCTTTGTAGTTCTAGGGAAGGTGCTAACAAGTCACTTGACACAAAAACACTCCACCATAACTAATTGATATTAAATGACTAAGTTTCAGTTTTTGCGCAAGAGGTACTTATTCGCACTTTCCTTATATTACCCGTTGCCTCTCAACTTCGGCCAGTAAGCTTTGGACTAACCCTGCGGCAAAACGCTGACGACCAACAAGCTCATCTTCGTTGTCTCCACCGTGGAAGCGTGCGTAGGCAACAGCCCCCACCTTCTCATAGCCTTCACCATGCTCGTCGTCCCCGAAACGTCTCGCTAACGCTGCTAACCCATCTTGCATTGCCTCTTGATGCTGTTGTGAACGGATGCGTTCAACGAATAGAGCTGCGACTTCCTTTACCGAGCCTGAGTATTGGATCACATGAATTAGGTCAGCGGCATCCTTCCTCTCCTGACGCTGATCCAGAGCCAGAGCTTTCAAAATTACAAATGCTGGCACGTCCGCAAATCGCACAGTATCCACTGATAGACCATCACCACCCAGGAGCTGGGCAGAAACTATCTTCTCCTGATACCAGTCGTGGACGATTCGGGCATGCTTAATGGTGAGCGCCGATACTCTTTCCCCATCGACGCTGATGGTCCTGCCAGGTTCCTCTGCACCGGCATCTCGTAGAAGTTCAACGACTACTTCTATATGGTCATCGACCTTGCGACGCCAGCGCCAAGATGCGGGCTTTCCCTCTTCGACCCACCTGATGAAGCCCCGAGCTTTTAGCTGATCCGCAAGGCTAGCGTATTCGTTGTCAGCTGCCAGCACCTCTAGGTTTAATACTATGTCCACGTCCGAAGTCCCCGCATGCATCGGAACATCGGGTAGGTTCTCTGGAGTGAGATAACGAGGAACCAGGCCGCCGACAAGTCTTAGGGTTTCCTTCAGATGTCCAAAGGCGCTTAGCAGTGTGAGCAGTGTCATCTCGCACGCCGATGTAACGTCTTGACTATATCCAGCCGCTGTACGAGGCTTCAATCCCGTTGCCATAAAGACTCCAATTGTTCTCTGATATGTTCCGCCAGTTCTTTATTGCGGCCTCGGCCATCCAATAAGTCCAAGTACAGAATGTAAGGACTTGCGAAAAAAATAGGGTGGTTTGGGCTCACATCCCGGTAAAGCAAACTCGCGGGTTCGCGCTCGATAAGTGTGACGTTTGCCCCTTTGCTGACTGGCTTCAGGCCTAGCACGTCAGCCATTCTATCCGCGTAGCCCTTGGGCACAATGATCTCCGCTCCTTCAGTACTGGTCAGCAACGGTGCAAGAATATTGGCGGCAGCAGCACCTGTGAACGCCCACGGATAATCCACCTTCTGATGGTCTATCCGTTCTGCCAGATGAGCTAACAGGTGTTTGGGATTTTCGACAAAGGTGTACCACTTCGACTTCTGTTCTTTGCGATGCCGCCACTGCTCAGACCAAGCGTCCAAAAGCTTA
>NZ_JAPCIQ010000192.1:0-1867 GCF_027707405.1 Aeromonas sp. QDB68
GCGAGCAGCTATCACCCAGTAATGGGAATCCCCCTCCTGTGACGCGAAGCGCTAAGGTGGGGGAGGATGTCAAGGTGGTTATCTGTTCACTGATGTTGTCATGGATCTCGTGGCCGAGCTTGAGCTCCTGGGCGGTGATCTGGATGAGTGCCAGCCGTGTCTTCAGACTGTGGGCGAGATCATTGAGGGCATGCTGGTAGCGCTGGGTCTGCTGGCGCTCGTTCTCCAGCAGCTGGTTGACCGATTCTGTCAGCGGTGTCAGCTCCCGCTCGTAGTCGCTGGACAACTCCTCCCGCGTGCCGGCGCGGATCTCGTCGATCTGTCGTGCCATGGTTCGCAGGGAGGAGAGGCTCCAGAAGCTGGTGAGCAGCAGCAGGGCGCCCAGCAGGCTGTAGGCAAGCAGGGCCTGGCGAATGCAGCGGTAGAGATAGTCTCGGGTCTGGGCTTGGTAGCGTTTGGCGGAATCGACCATGACCACGTAGTAGGTGGTGGGGCCGTCACCATGATTGCGCAGGAAGCGCAGACTGTAGATGAAGTAGCTCTCGCCGTTCTTGATGGTGTGCAGCTTGAAGAAATAGTCCTGATCAAGCCCGCCAAGGTACCTCATCAGGTCCCGACAGATGGTCTCCTTGATGGTGACTACCTCGGGCATGTGCAGGCTGGACCAGCTCAGCTCCCCGTCGGCGCGGCAGATCAGGGTGTCGAGATTGGGGTCGATGGCATCCGGGGTGAGGCTGCCTAGATCCGTGATGGCGTGGGGTTCAGGCTGCTTGGAAGAGAACAGCTTGGAGAGGTTCTCCTGCATGCGGACACTGGCCTTCTGGGCCTGCTCCTCGGTGTGGCCGAGGTAGAGTATATAGACGGAGAAGGCCATGATGAGCGCGATGACCAGCATGGCGCTCATCATCAGCTTGAGATGCAGCGAGCGGCGGATCAGTGTCATGGGGTTCAGCATGGAGGGCCTATCAACTGCAGGAGAGGTTGAAGATGTAGCCCTGCCGGCGGATGGTGGAGATGGGCTGGATGCTCCCCTCCGGATCCAGCTTCTTGCGCAGGCGACTCACCATGACCTCTATGGTGTTGGGATCCCCTTCGCCGTCCCCATAGAGCTGATCCAGCAGCTGCTGTTTGGAAACCACCTGACGGGCGTTGCGCATCAGGTACTCCAGGATCAGGTACTCGAAGCTGGTGAGCACGGTGACTTCACCGGAGATAGTCAGCTCCTTGCGAGAGAGATCCAGCTCATAGTCACCTGCCTTCACTCTGGGGGAGATGAAACCGGCGCTGCGCCGTACCAGAGCGTTGAGACGGGCGAGCAACTCGTCCTTCTGGAAGGGCTTGACCAAGTAGTCATCGGCACCGGCTTCGAGCCCCTCCACCTTGTCCTGCCAGTTGCCCCTGGCGGTCAACACTATGATGGGGAAGGGGATCTGCTGCTCGCGCAGGCGGCTGATGAGCTGCAGACCGTCCATGTCCGGCAGGCCAAGGTCGATGATGGCCACGTCGATGGGATAGTCGGCCGCGTAGTGCAGCGCCACCTGGGCATTGTCCGTGCTGTGCACCTGATTCTGGGCCTCGGTCAGCAGCGTGGAGAGGTGGTGATTGAGCAGCTTGTCGTCTTCGACCAGTAGGATTTTCATAAGATGCATGATGATAAGGGTCCAGGCTGTCAATTAGAGGGTCAAGAAGAGGGCGAGTCAATCCGGATCCTACCTGACCCCCCTGTATCGGGACTGAATCATGCCTGCCTTTATCCCCGTTCTTTATTTCGCCATGAGCATCAGAGTTAAGGAAGGTGCGAATAAGCGGGGAAATTCTTCTCGGCTGACTCAGTCATTTCATTTCTTCATGTTTGAGCCGATTTTTT
>NZ_JAPCIQ010000193.1:0-1861 GCF_027707405.1 Aeromonas sp. QDB68
TGCAAAGTAAAATGGAGGGTTTTCTTGCCGCCAAGGATCTGATGGCGCAGGGGATCAAGATCTGATCAAGAGACAGGGTCATGCCACTGCTCTAACATCGCACTTTATTGACTTAAAACAACATTATTGCTTCATAGATACAATGTAGATGAGTAAAATGGATAAAATAATCATGAGCATTCTTTGATGGATGCAATTAATAGGGTTTTAGAATGAAAATTATTAATTTGAGTCTGTTTCTCCTATTTTTTTCTGCATTTTGAGTTCGGAAATTGGGTATGCTCAAACCAGAAATAATGAACTTGTAGAGAAGGTTGATGCCAATCACATTAGTTCTAATGATTATTCTGTAATGAGTTCAACGCTAAGTGATTTGAATAAAGAAAATAAGAAGTTATTTATGCAGGTTGAGGAGCTTAAAAGTAAATTATCAAAAATTGAAGACAGCAAAAGTGAAGTTAAATTTGTCGAGTGGATAGGTATCCTGTTAGCTGCAGTATCGGCTATTGTAACTGTGCTTGGGGTGTTTATCGCTATTTTCTCATTCTTTGGATACAAAAAGATTGTGTCTAGTACAACAGACTTGGCCACAACTATTGCGACAGATATATCTACAAAAAAAGTGACTGAAATCGCACAGGAAAAAGTACCAGCATCAGTTCAAGATGAATTGATAAAATTGGTTGACCAAGGACGTTTTGATAATGCTATATATGATGCTGTAATCAAGGTTACGTTCAGGGGTGTCGCGGATTCACCTGAAGATGACATGCAAGAGTAAATATATATGAAAACTTCTGTTGAATGGAAAAATATATCCTCAGGCATCTTGGATGTAATTGATGAACATCACCAAGAGATGCCTGTAGCGATAGGAAAACTAGCTAAAGAGTTGGGTTTAAGTGTGAAGCTTGCAACATTGGATGCTGGTGTTTCGGGGGAGATAAAAAAATCAGATAGTGGTTATGTTGTCAGAGTAAACAGGCATGATGTAAAAGAAAGGCAGCGGTTCACAATTGCTCATGAAATAGCTCATTATATTCTCCATAGAGAGTTGATTGGTGATGGAATTGTCGATGATATCTTGTATCGTTCAGGTTTGTCTGATCATCTTGAGGCGCAAGCTAATAGACTTGCCGCAGACTTGATAATGCCGTGGCCTTCATTGCATAAAAGAATACAAGAGCTCAGTGATTTAAAAAATGAAGAGTTGTATGAACAGTTAGCAAAAGACTTTGAAGTTTCAACAACGGCGATGAAGATTAGATTGGGGAAGCTCTAAATGTCATCACATAAAATAATTTTTGATTTTTATGATTATGCTCCGTTGTTGGCAATTAGTCAGTCAGAAATGCAGGCAATAGAACAGTTACCTGAGAAAGATAAAGACAAAATTATCCCCATATTTCCACTAAAGGGATGGTCTTCAGCTAAAACATTAGCGAAGACAATGGAGCGTATCAAAAAAAGTATCGGCGAACGTAACTTTGTTGCTGATATTGATATGTCTTTTATTTTGGAGAAGGAAAAAGAAAGTAAACTAAAAGGGGAGCCCCCAAGAGATGTTGTTCTTGAGTTAAAAAAATTGGTGGATCCATCCGATGGTTATAAAAATTGGATAGACTTCGTCACTGAACATTCGAACATAATACCTGTAATCCAGTTATTTGATACCAATCATATATCATTGCAAGTGAGTAAGCTTGCTGCTTTAGAAAGGGGTTTGTGCTTAAAATTCAATATGTTGTATATGGGGGATGCTGAGGTTATCTCCCTGAGCAACCCGCGAATTCAACTTCGAAGTGCGACACTCGCCTATGCCGCCTGACGGTACTCTTCGAATACCTTGACAGGCTGCCTG
>NZ_JAPCIQ010000194.1:0-1840 GCF_027707405.1 Aeromonas sp. QDB68
GCCGGATAGATTTAAGCAAGCCAACCACAACACCCGAAATCAAGGTTGCAAAAAAGGGGGTGACCATAGATTTCTTAATTTGAACCAGCTCACAGGCACCCCGGGTCAGTGCTGTAAAATTGCGCGCGGTCAAGGCGGCTTATGATTGACGGCAAGAGGGATTGCGGCCGGAATAGTCATGCAATATAGTTGCCGCCTTTTTCACGGGGTACGGATTTTTAGCCCCTCCCATGTCGCGCGCTGTATGAATACGGATGCTCAGCCGCCGCTTAATAAAACAGGTTTGAGATGGACAAGAAACTGGGGCTGGGTGCCCTCATTTCGCTGGTGATCGGCTCCATGGTCGGTGCCGGGGTTTTCAGTCTGCCGCAAAACATCGCAGCGCACGCCAGTGCCGGGGCCGTCGCCCTGGGATGGGCCATCACGGGGATCGGCATGATCTGCCTCGCCCTGGTCTACCAGAATCTCTCCATGCGTCGACCGGATCTCGATGGCGGCATCTTCAGCTACGCCAAGGCAGGGTTCGGGGATTTCGTCGGCTTCAACGCCGCCTGGGGTTACTGGCTGTGCCAGCTGCTGGCCAACGTCTCCTACGCCATCGTGGTGTTCAGTGCGCTGAGCTACTTCTTCGACACGCCGGACAATGTCATCTTCGGTGACGGCAATACCCCGGTCGCCATCGCGCTCGCTTCCCTGCTCATCTGGTCGGTGCATGCCCTGGTGCTGCGCGGCATCCAGGTGGCGGCGCTGGTGAACATCGTCACCACCATCGCCAAGATGGTGCCCCTCATCGTCTTCTGCGTAGCCATCCTGCTCGCTTTCAACATGGAGACCTTCACCCTGGATCTCTGGGGGCAGGGGAGTCCCGAGCTCGGCTCCGTGATGGATCAGGTCAAGTCCACCATGAAGGTGACCCTCTGGGTCTTCATCGGCATCGAGGGGGCCGTGGTGGTCTCCGCCCGTGCCCGCCATCGCAAGGACGTGGGCCGCGCCACCGTGCTGGCGCTGCTGGGGGCCCTGGCGCTCTACGTCATGGTGACCCTGTTCTCCCTGGGGGTCATGAACCAGCCGCAACTGGCGGCCCTCAAGAACCCCTCCACCGCCATGATCCTGGAAGCCGTGGTCGGCCCCTGGGGCGCCTGGCTCATCAACATCGGCCTGGTGATCTCGGTGATGGGGGCCCTGCTGAGCTGGACCGTGCTGGCGGCGGAAGTGCCCTACATAGCCGGCAAGACCGGGGTCTTCCCGGCCTGGTTCGCCAAGGAGAACAAGAACGGCTCCCCCAAGGTGTCGCTCTGGTGCTCCACCTGCCTGGTGCAAATCTTCCTCATCATCATCTACTTCCAGAACAGCACCTACCTGGCGCTGGTGAACATCGCCACCTCGGCGGCCCTGGTGCCCTATGTCTTCTCCGGTGCTTACGGCCTCAAGCTGGCGTTGAAAGGGGAGACCTACGCGGGCCAGCCCCATCAGCGCAAGCGCGACCTGCTGCTGGCCTTGGTGGCCACCGTCTATGGCTGCTGGCTGGTCTATGCCGCCGGGGTGGAGTACCTCTTGCTGGTGGCGCTGCTCTACAGCCCGGGGATCTTCATCTACTGGAAGGCGCGCCAGCACCACGGTCTGCGCAGCCTCAACCGGCTGGAGCAGGGGATGACGGCAGCCCTGCTCGGTTGCGCCGTGCTGGCGTTCTACAAGGTGATGGACGGTACCATTCCCCTGCATTAATCGGCACAATAAAGAGATGGCAAGATGCCATCTCTTTTTAGGGCCGGTTTTTTTAAAATGTAAAGCGTTTTGTAAAGCGAAATGCCTAAAAACCCCGATATTTCGGGGTTTTTTC
>NZ_JAPCIQ010000195.1:0-1837 GCF_027707405.1 Aeromonas sp. QDB68
ACTGCGCGAGCAGCTATCACCCAGTAATGGGAATCCCCCTCCTGTGACGCGAAGCGCTAAGGTGGGGAGGATGTCAAGACGATAGGCAAAAAACTTACCGCCGGCTTTGCCGTACTCGGCCTGATGATGGCCTTTATCGGCGGCTTCTCGCTGTTTGAATTCAGCAAGATGAACCGCGCCGCCATCGGCTTTACCGACAGTATCCTGCCCGCCGTCGTGCGCACCAGCACCCTCGGCGAGACCATCAATGCCCTGCGCCGCTACGAACTGGATGTCTTCCTGGTGGCGGACGATGCCCAGCAGAAGGCCCGCTATCGCAACGAGAGCGAGAAGAGCCTGCAAGAGGCTGCGCGCCAGATAGTGGCCCACGATGGCACCATCTGGGCGGAGGATCGGGAGGAGCGCCGCGCCTTTGACATCGTCAAGGCGGACTGGGAGCGATATGTCGCCCTGCACCAGCGCATCCGGCAGATGCAGGACTCGGGACAGATGGCCGAAGCCCGGCACCTCTTCATGGGGGAGGGGGTCACCCTCTACACCACCCTGAGCAAGTCGGTGGGGGATCTCATTCGCATCAACCACGGCTACTCCGTGGGCTCCCGCGCCGAGGTGATCGCCGCCTTTGACAGCGCCAAGCTGAGTGTGACCCTGGCCCTGGTGATCGGCCTGGCCCTGGTTGTCGCCCTCTCCGTGGTGCTGACCCGCCAGATCCGTGACCCGCTCATCATGCTGGCCCGTCAGGCCCAGCGCATTGCGAGCGGCGATCTCGGTCGGGGCGAGCTGCAGGAGTGGATCCGCGGCAACCGCTTCAACCGCGACGAGCTGGGCCAGCTGGGGTCGGCCATCGACCGGATGCAGGGGGCTCTGGCGGAGCTGGTGAGTGAAATCTCCGGTTCGGTGAGTCAGCTCAGCAGCGCGGTAGAGGAGGTGAGCGCCATCTCCGAGCAGTCCGCCGAAGGCATGGCAAGCCAGCAGGGAGAGGTCTCTCAGGTCGCCACCGCCATGAACGAGATGCAGTCCACCGTCAATGAGGTGTCTCGCAACACCACGGACGCCATGGGGGCGGCCAAGCAGGCTTCCCGCACCTCCACCCAGGGCAACCAGGTGGTGCGCAGCGCCATCGGCAGCATAGAGCAGGTTTCCCGCCAGATAGAGCAGGCCGGGAGCGTGGTGCAGCAACTTGAGACCGACAGCGCCAGCATCAGCATGGTGCTGGACGTGATTCGCGGCATCGCCGAGCAGACCAACCTGCTGGCCCTCAACGCGGCCATCGAAGCGGCCCGGGCCGGCGAGCAGGGGCGTGGCTTTGCGGTGGTGGCAGACGAGGTGCGCAGTCTGGCCCAGCGCACCCAGGCGTCCACCGCCGAAATCAGCAAGATGATCGAGGTGTTGCAGGAGCGTACCGCCGAGGCGGGCAGCGCCATGCAACTGAGCCGTCAGCAGATGCAGGAGAGCGTGGAGCTGGCGCGGGAGGCGGGGAGCAGCATCGACAGCATCAACGGTGCCGTCACCCAGATCACCGACATGAACACCCTGATCGCCACCGCCACCGAGCAGCAGAACGCGGTCACCGAGGAGCTCAATCGCAGCATCGTCAAGATCCACACCGCCGCCGACGAGAATGCCCAGGGGGTGCAGCAGACCGCCCAGGCCTGCGTCGAGCTGAGCAGGCTGGCCACCTCGCTGCACCATATGACCCAGCGCTTCACCCTCTGAGTCTTGCTGGTCACCCGGCACAGCGCAGAAGGCCCCACCAATCGGCGCAATGCTGTTCACTTAAGCGGAGCCGCATTGCGATTTACCGGAAAACGGGTCTTTGATATCTTCACCGCCCTGG
>NZ_JAPCIQ010000196.1:0-1790 GCF_027707405.1 Aeromonas sp. QDB68
TGATGGCCTCTCCTGAAAGAAAAACACCCTGTCAGCGTACCGCTCACAGGGTGGGGGTGACCATCTCATTAGACCCCCTGCCAAAGCAGGGGGTCGTCATGAGCAGCGCGGGGGGAGGACCTAGATCATCACACCGGCGATAACGGCGGAAAGCAGGCTCACCAGGGTGGAGCCATAGACCAGCTTCAGGCCGAAGCGGGAAACCATGTTGCCCTTCTCTTCGTTGAGCGCCTTCACCGCACCGGCAATGATGCCGATGGAGCTGAAGTTGGCGAACGACACCATGAAGATGGAGAGGATGCCGACGGTGCGCGGGGAGAGCTCGGCGGCAATCTTGCCCAGATCCATCATGGCCACGAACTCGTTGGTCACCAGCTTGGTCGCCATGATGGAGCCGGCCTGCAGCGCTTCACTGCCCGGGATGCCCAGGATCCAGGCAACGGGATAGAAGATGTAGCCCATGACGTGCTGGAAGTTGACGCCGAACGCCGCCTCGAACAGATAGTTGATGAGGGCGATCAGGGCGATGAAGCCCACCAGCATGGCACCGACGATCACCGCCACGGTGAAACCGGCCATGATGTATTCCCCTAGCATCTCGAAGAAGTTCTCCTTCTTCGGCGTGTGGTGCTCGTCACCCTCGGCCAGCGCCTTGGCATCGGTCACGGTGTTGTCGGGCTCGTAGGGGTTGATGAGGGAGAGCACCACGAAGGTGCTGAACATGTTGAGCACCAGCGCGGCCACCACGTAGCGCGGCTCGATCAGCTGCATGTAGGCACCGACGATGGACATGGAGACGGTGGACATGGCCGTCGCCGCCAGGGTGTACATCTGCTTCTCGTTCAGGTGCGGCAGTATGTTCTTGAGGGCGATGAAGTTCTCGGACTGACCGACGATCATGGAGCTGATGGCGTTGAAGGACTCCAGCTTGCCCATGCCGTTGATCCTGGCCAGCACGGTGCCGATACCACGAATGACGATGGGCAGCAGACGGATGTACTGCAAAATGCCGATCAACACGGAGATGAAGACGATGGGCATCAGCACCATCAGGAAGAAGGAGAAGGCCCCTTCGTTGACCAGACCGCCGAACACGAAGTCGGTCCCCTGCTTGGCAAACTCCATCAGCTTGGTGAAGCCGGCGGCAAAGCCACCCACCACCGCCAGACCCACTTCGGAGTTGAGCATGAACCAGGCGAGCGCCAGCTCGACCACCAGCAGCTGGCCGATGTAACGCAGCTTGATCTGTTTCCAGCTGCGGCGGTTTGCCAGCAACGCCAATGCCAGGACCATCACGAGTCCGAGCACGAAATGAACGTATTCCATACCAGTAGCACCCATTGAATTGTTATTTTTGACCGGCGCCATCATAAAGAACTGCATATTTAAAAATCAGAGAATCATCACAATCCGCGGTAAAAATATGCATGCGAAATAATACAAACGTTTTTAAATTAATTGCCAAGACACATGATTATTAATCGTCATTGAGAAAGCTTAAAAATAAATCAAAAACAATAAGTTATGCTCTTTCATTAATTTTATTCCTCATTCGTATATATATTTCATAACGGCTATATCCCATATGGCATCCTCCGATGACTCATCATCACCAGGACATGTTTAATTAAAAACGTTTTCTCGCCATTCATCATGATCTGGCCATGACCACCCTGTTCCATTGTGCTCTTTTTACATACCGCAAGCCCGCCACATGTACAGAACCTTAAGCGGCAAGCGAATTAATAATACCGTCTAACGTGTTGTTTTGCTTGGATTTTCTCTGCCTA
>NZ_JAPCIQ010000197.1:0-1773 GCF_027707405.1 Aeromonas sp. QDB68
TTGACATCCTCCCCCACCTTCGCGCTTCGCGTCTCAGGAGGGGGATTCCCATTACTGGGTGATAGCTGCTCGCGCAGTACCGGGTTCCTGCTTCATCGGGCGGCCTGATTGCACCACGCCTCCACAGGCTAAAACGGCGTGTCCCGCCGCTAAAATATTGCGAGCGCCGTTCACATCGGCGTTCGCCTCATAACCACACGCAGCGCATTTAAACTGGCTTTGCGTCTGGCGATTATCCCTCTCTGTATGCCCACAACAGGCGCATTGCTGGCTGGTGTAGGCTGGGTTTATCGCCAACACCTGACCGCCTCGCCATGCCTGCTTGTATTCAAGCTGGCGGCGAAGCTCAAACCAACCCTGATCCAATATCGACCGATTCAAGCCTGATTTTGCCCGGACGTTGCGCCCCGGCTGGCTTGTCGTACCCGCTGCTGATTTTGACATGCTGGCAACCTTCAAATCCTCAATGACGATCATCGCGTGGTTTTTGCTGATAGTCGTTGTGACCTTGTGAAGGTAATCGCGGCGGGTATTGGCGATATGTGAGTGCAGCCGCTGGATCTTGGCTTTTTGTTTCTTCCAGTTACTGCTGAACTTTACCTTTTTGCTCAATTGGCGCTGAAGCCTTGCCAGCTTGGCCTGATTGGTTTTGAAGCTGTTGACGGGCTCAAACACCGTTCCGTCTGACAGAGTTGCGAGCTTGGCGATACCAGCATCCAGCCCGGCCATTGAGCCAGACGGGTGAATTGGCTCGGGGATCTCCTGCTCGACCTGAAATGAGATATACCAGTGCCCGGCGGCTTGGCTGACGGTCGCGTTTTTAATCTTCCCTTCGACTGGGCGTGACTGGCGAAACTTGACCCACGCCAGCCCGGCTGGCAGCTTCACACGACCCTTTTCAAGGCGGCAATACTTGTCGAAGTTGACGAACCGGATAGAGTCGCGGTTGTCGCTTTTTTTCTTGAATACGGGTGCCTTGGCGACCAACTTCTTATCAAAGCAGCGCATCCACGCGCCGTGCAAATCCTTGAGTTTCTGCTGGAGGTTGTCGGTGTATGCCTCGGCCAGAAAGGCCATTTCTGGGTCTTTCTTCCAAGTGGTGAGCATCCGGTTCAGCTCAAAGGCAGAAGGCAGTTTTTCGCCAGCATCAAGAATGCGTTTAGTTTCTGCCAACCCGTGATTCCAGACATAACGAGCACAGCCGCCCAACTGGCGCAGGCGTTGCGCTTGTTGTTCGGTCGGTTCCAGTCGGAATTTGTAGGCTTTCAGAATTTGCATTTTCAATTCAGTGTATAGCACCATCTGGTAGTGAAATTACACTTGAAAGAGAGATTTAATGCAAGCCTTTGACATTAACAAATCGCGTCACGCAGCCTACCTTCTTCACGTTCATCTGGTTTTTGTGACGAAGTACCGAAGAAAGGTTTTTGGCGATTTACACCTTACCGCTTTCAATCAGTATGCTACTGAGGTTTGCAAAGACTTTGGCGCGGAACTGAAAGAGTGTGACGGAGAGGCTGATCACGTTCATATGCTGATTGAGTACGCGCCAACGGTGCAGTTATCGGTACTGGTGAACTCCTTAAAGGCGGTCACATCAAGGCGGCTGCGTAATGAATTTCTGGACTTGAGAGGTGCTTACAGCAAACCCGTACTCTGGTCACGCTCTTACTTTGCGGGCTCTTGCGGCGGAGCACCGTTGGAGGTGATCAAGCAATACATTCAAAACCAGCGGGGCTGACGCCCCGGCGAAATTCCCCTCCCACCTACGTC
>NZ_JAPCIQ010000198.1:0-1739 GCF_027707405.1 Aeromonas sp. QDB68
TAATTTTTTGGAATATAACATGATAACAACCCTGAATCGTAGAGATCTATCAGTAATTTTATTTCTCGCTGGCAATTTAATGTATATAGTTCTAAAACTGCATGAACAGCTTTCCATCGCTCCTCTGCTTTAGGAGATCCTAGATTAGCATAAATATAGCTAACTAAGGCGTGAGGGATACTTTCAGATACTTTCATGCATTCATTCCAACGTCCATCTGCATAGTCGTCTTCAAGATATACTTCTAGCCTAGATAGTCCGAAATCAATTAATATCCGAGCGTTCTCTTCATCCAATTCGTTAGCACTATAATGAACAAAACTAAATAATGCTGATGCCGATTCCATGTCAACCGAACTTGATAAACCATTAAGAATACCATTTTTTATATACTCATGAGTGCTTTCATTGAATATAAAAGCATTGATAAAATATCCTCTCTCATAAATGAGAGTAAATTTTGTAGGATATCTAGAGACAATATAATAAACTATATTATTCCAGCAATTTCCCAAAGATACCTTATCTCTCCATTCACTAGGTATCTGCTCGAATGCCTCACGCAGGTCATAAAAATCAAGTTTTTCAGACTGGCTTATTATTTCTAGAAAGGAGCCAGCATTTCTTGATGTTACTTTTTTGTAACACCCCATCCAAAACATACTCTTTCTTTTTGAATAAGGTTGGTTTTTATAGCATTCAAATGCAGAGCTAAAACCTATATTGGTTAATAGTTCGAATTTCCCGTACAGGTCCTCCCAATGTTCATTTTCAAACTCTACTTCTTTCCCATAACCGACTGATACAGCTCCAGGTTGATCAGCTTTTGATGACAGTTCAATTAACCTATGTATCTCTTTATTTAAACACTCTAAATTATATTGTGAAGCCAAATCATGTACGCGACACCATTTATCACCAAGATATCCTTGTACTCTCAGCCCCTTAACATAACCATTCAACATTTTTTGTTGATTTATCTTAGAGGTTTCTTTTTCAAGGCATTGTTGTAAAAATTCATATCGTCCATTATCCCAAGAGAAAAATGATAAAGACCATAATGAAGCCGGCGAAGTAAGATTAGAATTTATTGTATTATTTGCAAGCGCGACAATGTGCCTTTCATGCCAACTAACTCCCCTATCCTTCCATCGACTAAGAACAGAGAATGTCGACTCTGGTGATAATTGAAAGCAAGTAGATATAGCATCATAACGATTCCAATGTTTTTCTTTAGTAACGGAGTCACCTATCATTTCTGCACATCGCATATAGCGATGTGCAAGTTCAGGATTACTCAACCCTGATATTGAGCTTCGCTTAGCAATAGCACTCAATGCTTCCCAACGAATAACTCCCTCATCGCCAAAGTCTGATGCTTTATTGAGAGCTTCATCGAAATAAAAGGCAGCATCATTTAGAGAAACACTAAGCACAGCCCTAGATAATTTTATAAATTGCTCAGCACGAGATTCTGGTGATTCATCATAGTCATAGTTTTTCAAGCTTAAATAACACTCTTTCTCTATAAAATCACTAAGCTCATAAAGCTTATCACTTCTACAACAAGCTCGAAGAATATATAAGTTATCTATAAGTAATACTTTCACTTCATCATTATGATAGGCTTGAGTGAAATCATTTAACTCCTCAATATAGCCGTCTTTACAAAATAAAATATTCTCAAATCTTATCTTGCTGACCTCATAAGGAATGGGGTCATATTCATAATAATGAGC
>NZ_JAPCIQ010000199.1:0-1631 GCF_027707405.1 Aeromonas sp. QDB68
CAAAGTAAACTGGATGGCTTTCTTGCCGCCAAGGATCTGATGGCGCAGGGGATCAAGATCTGATCAAGAGACAGGCTCTGAATGGCGTGAGGATATGAGGCAAGTCCCGTTTGACGTAAATTTTGCGGCCTGACCGAGACTGGTCATCCTCGACACAAAACTTGAACCACTCAAGGAGCTCTGGTCGTGAATAGGACTTGTCATCAGCACTGTGAATGCGTCGAGAATGCTCACCCTTGCGCGTCACGGTATCAAGGATGCGGCACCAAATGTTTTCAGCTGAGGTTTCGGAACTGAGAATGACCCCGTGTAGATCCTCAGAAGCCATTCGGATATTTCTGATCCCCATGAGCTCCAGTTCGCGCAAAGAGTGATAGACCTCCCAGGTGGCCGTATCAACCCAGTCGGCGACGCTCACACCCGCCGTAGTCTGGTAATTCGCTGTATGCTGGTTGAGGTAGTCGATCATCTCCTGCCGGCCTGGCTTATCTGCCCGGGCTGTTGGGCTGATCGTCAGGTATTCTAGGGTTTTGTTAACTTTGTCTTCAGTGACTATCAAATACCTACGGGACAGACCGGTACCTGACTCGCATTGCATCGATTTGTGCAATATCGAGCTGCAGGGGATTATTTTCTTATTGGCGCCCTTGGAAACCTTGACGATGTCAGAAATGTTCCAATGCGTTTTCGCTGTACTTTTCACCTGCACGAAGTCGATGTGCCCATCAGATAATATGTCGATATCGTCTGTGACCTCGCAGCGAACACTTCGAATAGTCTTGTCACGAAGCATCCGGGTGACATGGTAAGCGGCTACACAGTCCTGGAATAGAAAACCGTGCTTGGCGGCAACACCGCCAGAATCATTTGACTCCATATCGACGTCCGTGACAATATTTCGAAAATTTAGAGGGTTATTATGCCATAGGTCCACACTGATGAGTGCACTTGGCAATCCAAGTGTCCAGATGTAGGATCAGAGCGAGTTTGTAACAATCGGGACTATCCGTGAAAATCAGGGTACCTCATATTGAAGCAGCAGCGAAAACTGGCTCTGCACTGACTTAGTTGCCATCCACAAAAGCAGGATAACTGTCAGATAAAGTCTGAACTTCTATAAGTAAAACACCGGTTTGAGGCCGGTGTCAGGTAATCTAATTCAGTGCCACCTTCGCACGCGGTCTGCCTCGTGCAGTGTCGTGCTTGGGCAAGTTGCCTTTGAAGAAGGTACGATGCCCCTTGAGATTCAGCCTGGCGGCTGGCTCTGATTTGGTCAGATAAGCAAGGGCTTTTTGTAAATAGCACCGTTTCGTCTTGTCGGCATGCCCCACCATGCCAATCCCGCACTCCCGGTATTCAGCCTTTTTCTGATTGCAATTATGCCCTCTGCCTCGATTGCCCGTGATACGCAACCATTCCTTAATGATGGCATCTGCATAGTAAACATCACGCTGGACATGAGCACCGTTCATAAAAACTGCCAGGTGAAAATGAAAGCCTGTTAGAGGTGCAGGGCGGGATCGCACTTTGTTAATGAAATTTGAACAGGCAGAACGTCTGTGATCTAATCGCGTCTCCATGCAGGAGGCACGCGCTATGACGTTGATTGAACACCTTACCCTTGTCGAAGA
>NZ_JAPCIQ010000201.1:0-1560 GCF_027707405.1 Aeromonas sp. QDB68
CTGATATGGCTCAGTCGGTAGAGCGCATCCTTGGTAAGGATGAGGTCCCCAGTTCGATTCTGGGTATCAGCACCATTTTCAAGCAGTACAGCTTTTGCCTGACGGCAATAGCGCCGTGGAACCACCTGATCCCATGCCGAACTCAGAAGTGAAACGCGGTAGCGCCGATGGTAGTGTGGCATTCGCCATGCGAGAGTAGGACACTGTCAGGCACCTATTCAGAAGAGGCCTCCCATGCGGGAGGCCTTTTTGCATTTCTGTCCTCCCGCCTCAATTCCCTGCTTCTATTTCAGTAAAAATGCTGGGCTATCAAGGGATTGCTCGTTACTCTTTAGCCGTTGCCCGATGAACACGTGATGCTGCCTGCGAGGTATTGATGGCTACGTTGAAGGAAATTGCACAGGAGGCGGGGGTATCGCTTGCTACCGTATCCCGTGTGCTGAACGAGGATCCCAGCCTGAGCGTCAAGGACGAGACCAGGCAGAAGATCTTCGAGATTGCCGAGCGGCTGGAGTACAAGACCAGCAGCGCCCGCAAAGGGGTGCACAAGAGCAAGCTGCAGCTCCTGGCTGTCTACGCCTATCCCCAGAGCACCGAGGTCAACGATCCCTATTACCTCGCCATCCGCTACGGCATCGAGACCCAGTGCACCCGCCTCAACATCGAGCTGGCCCACTGTTACAACGGTGCCGAGGGGCGTGAGCTCTCTGCCGTCGATGGCATCCTGGTCATCGGCCATCTGCCGGAAGAACGGCTGGCCGTGCTGCGCGGCCTGTCTGCCCAGCTGGTGTTCGTGGATTGCCGCTCCCAGGGGGATTTTGACTCGATTGACGTGGATCTGGCACTCATCAGCCAGCAGGTAGTGGACTTCTTCATCGCCGAGGGCCATCAGCGCATCGGCTATATCGGTGGCCAGGATGATGGCCCGGATCTGCGGGAACTCGCCTTTCGCGATTATGGCCAGCGGCTTGGCGTGGTACAGGAGAGCGATCTCTATCGCGGAGACTTCTCCAGCGCTTCCGGCTACAAGCTGGCGAAGGAGATGCTGGCCGGCGACTGGCCCAGGGCACTGTTTGTCGCCTCCGACTCCATCGCCATCGGCGTGCTGCGTGCCATCCACGAGAAGGGACTGGCGATTCCCCAGCAGATCGAGCTTATCAGCGTCAACGATATCCCGACCGCCAAGTTCACCTTCCCGCCGCTCTCAACGGTGCGGATCCACTCCGAGTTGATGGGCTCCCAGGGAGTCAATCTGTTGGTCGAACGGCTACGTGACGAGCGTGATATTCCCCTTCGGGTGCTGGTACCGAGCAAGTTGACCCTGCGTGGCACTACGCGCTGATTTTAGTAAAATACCCTGCATTTTAGTCGTGCCATCTTGCGGTGGTGCGACACCCCTACCAAGCAAACTGCTTTGCCATATCATCCAATGACGTCACATCACAATGTTTTATAGTTGATTTTACTGCCATTCAGCCAGCTATCATACCAATCAGATTAAAGATGTGATCTAATTGCTCTATTCTGGTTTCACTGTACTCAGTATGTCCGATCCAATCG
>NZ_JAPCIQ010000202.1:0-1517 GCF_027707405.1 Aeromonas sp. QDB68
TGATGCTCTCGGAGACTGCGCTACAGGATCAGATCACCGAGATGACAGATAGTTCCCCGATTTGAGCAACAAGGCCCTGATTCACCGCATCGCGCGGCTCGTCCCGCCCTCTGCGTCACCCCTCAGGTGAGATCAGGTGAGATAGTAACGCCACGACCGGACCGGCTCGGCGTAACCGACCCGGATGCAGAAGGGCGCCAGATCGTGATTGGCCTGTTCCAGGCTGAGGGTCTGGTGGGTATCTTCCTGGCACCACTGCACAAACTCGCCGCTGTTGAAGCTGTAGTGATCCCCGTGAAAGACTCCGTGGGCCTCGATCAGCCCGATGGCTTTGTCGATCTCCATGATTGGCCTCCTGGCACTGTGCTGATCCCTTTAAGCTTAGCGAGCAGAGGCGAGTAGGGTCGATTAGCGAAGCGTAATCGTCCACGCCATTGGCCCCGTGGTGATTGGAAAAAAGGGAGATAAGAGGGGTTGCAACAGGACAGTGGAAGCCTATTTTCGCGAACGTCTGATTTTGCTTGGCTAAGCAGACCTGCATCCCTTCGTGTAGCAAAATTCAGCACGGATCACGAAAAGAACCATTCGGTTCTGATAAGTTATCAAAAATATTAATTTGTTTTCAGATGTCGGGCTTCGTCAATTTAAGCCAACCTACCAACTTCAATTAGAATTAAAGGCTACACATGAAAGATTTAAATGATCAGAAAAAAATAGCTGTTCTCATTGACGCGGACAATGCACAGTATTCGAAAATCAAACTTATTCTTGATGAAATATCAAAACATGGACATGTAATAACCAAAAGAGCTTATGGTGATTGGTCAAGTGAATATCTTAAAAATTGGAAAACAAGCCTCAATGAGTTAGCTATCCAACCGATTCAACAATTTGCGTACACCACTGGAAAAAACTCAACTGATTCATCATTAATCATTGATGCAATGGATTTACTATACGCAGAAAAATACGATGCTTTTGCAATTATATCTTCAGATAGCGACTTCACAAAGTTAGCATCTCGGTTGCGTGAATCAGAAATGTATGTTTTTGGCGTTGGAGAAAAGAAAACTCCTATATCATTTAGAAACTCATGTGATGACTTTATTTTCACAGAAAACCTCGGTGAACCAATCCCTTCAATAATACATACCGGTCTTGTTAATGTCTCACCTTCTACAGATAACGAAAAAATTCCTCAGGAAATAATCGATGCTTTGTTACAGGGTTGGCTTCAATATAAAGAGGATGATACAGAAAATTGGGCAAATGTAGCCCCAGTGGGAGGCTTGCTAAAAAGGTTAAAGCCAGATTTTGACCCTCGAACTTATGGAGTAAGCAAAACTCCAGAGCTAATTTCAAAAATAGATATATTCGAAATGACAAGATATAAGGGTAAAGGAGGGGTTAATATCGTAGCCTATCGACCTAGGAATATATCCTAAATAGCTGTTCCGAATAGTAGATCACCGGAGGAAGGGAACTCAGTCCAGTTTGTGCGATCTGATTAGTCGCTA
>NZ_JAPCIQ010000203.1:0-1504 GCF_027707405.1 Aeromonas sp. QDB68
TGGGGCATGCAGTCGTGGCAAGCCCTCCGATGCCATATCGGCTCTTGAAGCTGGCTGAGGGTCATGGGTAATCAGGTTTCATAAATGGAATACGGACGCCACCTACGACATAAGTAGTTCTCGTTTTCATAATTTCACCTCCGGCTTTGTGTGCCGTTCAAAAACTTCTCCGACCTTCACGTCGTACGATTCAAAAATGTAGTCTTTGCCAAGCATCTTGGCTTTTTTGTGTTCGGGATGCTTATCCCAAGCATCGAAAGCTTCTCTGGTAAGGAACTCGACAATTAGAACATCTTCACCGTTAGGAGAAGAAAACCGCTCATGGCTTCCGTAACCAGGAATGGCTTCGACAAGCGCGGACATCTCGGCGTATCTTCTTTCAAACTCCCCACCGTGCTCCTTGGCAACACGACTGCGGAAAACTGCTATAATCATTGATCTGACTCCTTACTAAGCTAATTACAATCCTCAAAAAAAAGATCTCGTTATTTCATCGAAGCTTCCAACCACTTGTCGAGATCCTTGAACTTGGGGTTTCTCAGCTTCTTTGTCCCAACCAGTATTGTCGGGAAATTTAACTTTCCAGTAGTATAAAGGGATCGCAGTTCATCAGCTGCCGCGTCGTCTTCGTGAACATCTAAAAAATCAAACTCGATTCCTTTTTCTTTCAAGTACGACTGGTAAATCTTGGTTTTGTGGCAGTCCTTATGACCGAACAGCTTAATCCCCACGACCCCCTCCATTTTCTAAAATTACTCTACAAACTTCAACGACTCCGAGTTGATGCAGAATCGAGCCCCAGAGGGCTCAGGACCATCTGGAAAAACGTGCCCTAAGTGGGCTTCGCACACATTGCATAGCACTTCGATTCTTCGTCCGTAAGTCGTGTCCAGTTCATATTGAATTACGTTGTCGGCGACGGGCTCAGAAAAACTCGGCCAACCTGTTCCCGAATCAAACTTAACGTTCGAATCAAACAGTTCAGTGTCGCAGCCCGCGCAGGCATACCGTCCTGCCTCATAAAATGAACAGAGTTCCCCAGTGTGAGGGCGCTCGGTGCCTTTCTTCCGCATGACATTAAATTGAGCGGGCGTCAGAATTTTTTTCCACTCTTCCTCGCTCTTTTCTACTTTTCTAGGAGGAGCGGGAGTGCCGTTATCGAGATAGTTGTTAATGCTTTCCCAGTTGAACATAAATTTGCTCCTTTATTTTTGGGTTTGTTCTTTAGCTATCAATCCACGCGAAGAAGTCAGTCGCGCTACCAATGAATTTTCCATCCACAAAAACTTGCGGAACAGTTTGAAGGTTGGACGTATAGGAAGAATAAACGCCCTTTTCACCCAAGTCCAACAGCTTTGGACCGCAGTTGACTCTTTCGACACCCCTGCGATGCAACCCAATCCGGCTGACGGGGAGCCAGCAACGCTGAAAATTTACCCTCCTCTTTCCCACTAGCGGCTCCTTTTCCGACAACCAGCACGGCGGATCCCTGCCGCGGCGCTGT
>NZ_JAPCIQ010000204.1:0-1485 GCF_027707405.1 Aeromonas sp. QDB68
AACGGGTAGTCGGTTTTCTCGATGCAGGACCTGACAACTGCCCTCAGCCACTCCTGCGGGCAGCGGCCCAATCGCTTGGCCGTCTCCACCAACGATAGGATACGCTGCCTGAACTGCTCGCCTCGATGCGACCAGACGCCATAGCTTCCCTTGCGCCACAGCACATAGCCACGCAGCGCCCGCTCCGCTTCATTGTTGGTCAGCGCTATCTCGTCGTTTTCCATAAAACGCCATAGCATCTCATCGTCCTTGAGCAGTAACTGGCAGCGCCCACGGTAGCGCTTGGAACACAGTACACTGCCCCGCTCCAGCTGCCTTCGCCAGCTTTGCCGACATCGCTGCAACCTTCGCTGGTACTGCTCCCGGCTTAAGCAGCCTTGTTCATAGCCATGCCGGGTTCTGAACACCGTGTCAGCCAGCAGTACCAGCCGGGCTCCGATAGGCTGGTTGACGGCGTCGCTACTCTCGGCAATCGCCGCCACGTTGCGCAGCACATGCGCCCAGCACAGTTGGCGCTGGGCGCTGTCGATGAAGCGGTATCCCGCATACTGGTCGGTCACCAGCACCCCATCAAGCTCACTGCCCAGCAACCGCTTCGCTGCCTCCTGACCGCGGCCAAACGCCGTCATGAAGCAGACCGCGACCTTGCTCAGGGCCAGCCACATCCAGCGTCGCTCACCGCCCCGCTGGTGCCGGGTTTCATCGGCATGGATGATGGCGGCAGACTGCACTTGCTGTTTGATGGCTTGGTGGGTCGGGGTGAGCATGGCGCTGACCCGGCCTTGCGCTTCACTGATGGCGCCTCGGCTAAAGCTCAAACCGAAGTGCTGCTTGAGCTGCTGCTGTATCTTGCTGATGCTCTGGTGGAACTGACCACTCTGCAAAGCGATATAGCTCAGCAGATTAGCCCCCATCTGGCTGTGGCTCACCGTATCGGGCAGGGCTGCTTCACTGGTGGTGACGCACCCACGGCAGGTGCCCCGATACAGCTGATGCTCTGTCACCACATAGCTGACCTCGGGCAGGTCAAACACCTGATGAACCCGGTAGGGCTTGTCATGGGACACCACCTGCTCACCACAGCAGGCGCACTGCCGGGCAGGATAGTGTGGTATTGCCGTCAGTCGGTCGTCCTCAGGATGACGTTCACGCCGCTGCCCCTTGTGGCCAGGCTGGGCACCACGAGCCTTGCCGGAAGCGGGGCGCTTGCGCGCAGGCGGGGTCCCCGAGCCATCAGTGGAGGGGGGCTTGGAGGAGTTATTGCTGTTTTGGTTGAGGCGGTCTTCAAGCTCGGCGATGCGCGCCATCAGCTTGTAAATCAGCTCGTTGGCTTGCTCGAGGGTCAGCGGCAGGCCGGGTGGTGGCGTAATGGGTTTGCTCATGACGTGATGGTGCCAAGCTGGCGGGATCAGGCAAGGGGCAACAGTGGATCAAGGGATGATCGTCTCACTTTTTCCTGTCAATGCCATCTGGGTGAACAGTTAC
>NZ_JAPCIQ010000205.1:0-1457 GCF_027707405.1 Aeromonas sp. QDB68
CGCTGCTGAGGAGTGCGCAGGCGATCGCCTGCACCAGTACGGTTTTTCTCATGTCCTTCTCACCATATTGTTGATTTAAAGAATGCCGCTGACAAGTATTTCTACCTGGAGCAAGGCGCCTACGTGTTGAGCGATAGCAAAACCGTACTGCCCCGTGTCGCGCCGCGTGAAGATGGTAAGCGTCTGGTGATCATCGACGGCAAGGCGACCCTTATCTAATGAACAACACCATGCTGAAACTTGCCCCAGAAGCCCTGAGCAGTGCCCGTACCATCGGGGATCTCGCCACGCCGGAGAGCTGCTTGGTGGCCCTAAAGATTGCCACTGTTCAAATCGCCGCTCGAATTGGCCTGTCGTGTCACTCGGCCATCAAATCGAGCGTGCCAGTGTACCGAGCCTTTCACCTAACGCTCCAACAGGCCAGGGCCCATAAGGCGGCTGGACTGCTACTGATGAACGGCCTTGATGTGCCGGTAACGTACTGCCAAGGGGAGGTGGATACTCTTGCCTTTCCTTGGGAGTCCAAGAGGCTCTTAACGGAGCTGGCAAGGGTGCAAAACTAGCACCTAAAGAAAGGCCCCAGTGTTGTTCGAGCATCACTGAGGCCGGTACCCACGATGGAGATAGCATCATGAGTAAACGGATCGTAGCACCGAAGAACTGGGTGCGACAAGCGCACGTAGACGCGGCCCGCCAAGCAGCAAAAATCGCAGTGACGTTCTATCGCTGTGGTAAGCGCGAGGTGGCTTCGCAAATCTGGGCAGTCAGCATGGTGGAACTGGTATAACGGTTCCTGAAAGCAGGGGTGGTGATCTGCAAGGTCACCGCCCCTTTTCATTTGGGGTGACCGGATGATTAACGCGCAAGCCAGCGGCGTCCTCTCTGGCCTCTTGGGGAGGCTACAGCGTGCTTTGCCCTGGTAGACAGGGGATGGCCAGCCATTACGTGTGTGGAACGGCTGACGCGGTGTGGAGGCGAATCCAAGCCCACGTGAGAGAGCGAGAGCACCCAGCACGGAGAGCAGGCATTAAAGATTGCCATCCGGGGTGTGGTGGCCCTGCCCTTAAACGTCGGCAAAGGACATCTAGCTTTGGGATGAAAATAAAGTTTCATCTCTGGAGAAAGTTTGCCTGATAGCCACGACTATAGGATGAAAGTTTCATCCTATAGAGGGAACAAATTGCCTCCCAAAATGGTGACAAGTCCCAACCAGTAGGGTGGGACTTTATTTTCATCCGACAGCTGGGGGAACATGTGGGCACCCCGGAAATAGATCAGGGCGAGGTGCTTTCCTCCGGTGCAGTTTTGATTTGAATGGTTCGTGCAATATGACACGATCTTTGTAGTGTTCGAGATGTAAAACCAATCTAGCAACAAGGACAGGGTGAGAGCGTGAACATTTTGTTAAATTTCACCCAGTTTTTTGAGACCCGCATTGAGTACCGTTTCCAGATATT
>NZ_JAPCIQ010000206.1:0-1444 GCF_027707405.1 Aeromonas sp. QDB68
TTTGAATACTATCTTTTGGATAGAAAGCTTCTTCTTGTTAATGAAAGTCGCAATGGATTCAAGTTTCTGACCAATACGATAGAAGGTAGAACTTTCTAACCTATCGTGTGCTTCAGCCTCTGCTACTTTGAAGTCATAAGTAGTCAGATTACTTGCTGTAATATTCCTTTTTAGCATCGCATTATCTAAATACCGATATGCAACAATATAGAAATTGAGTGTCCCTACATCTTTCGCCTTCTCAATTTGCAATGCTGAGATATGACATTTAGCGATATCAGATAGATCAAGATTGTGAAACGGCTTTATGTCATTATATGATGACTTAACTTTTTTTCCGAGCTTGTTATCTCTGCTAAAATTGACTGATATATTATATCCAGATTTTCTAGCTTGAGTCTTACAAATACCTTTAGCATCCCAGCTAATGTCATCCCATTCCCAACTTTCTATTTTTGCAAAGGGAGTGTTTTTTTTGTAAAAGTGAACCAATTGTGCCAGATTGCTATCAGAATCCACACCAATTGACGGTAATAATTGTAGGCTGGTATTCATAGTTCACCCCGATCAAACATGTCAGCAAACTTGCGAGCAGCTAAAAAATCTTTATGTTGTAGAATATTTATGGCGTGAGCATCACCAAATACTTCTTTTATTTCTTCTACCATCGTATCTACAACTTCCTTATGGTCAACGTCTTCAAAGGCTTCTAGAGAAGAACAGTTGTAACAAGAAAGTGGGGGTTGAAGAGAACATGGGGTTGTGCTACCACAGCTACCAATTTTAACAAGATTTAAATTTTTCGATGGGGCGAAAATTCCTTGTCCTCTCTGAGAGGCATAATCGGGCGTAACAACTTTACCTGCAAATACATCGATTATGTCGATGGCCTGACTTCGCAGTATATCATCTAGTTTTTTAGCAACGTTATGCGATTGTCTATAATAAACGTCTAGCTGTTGTAAATCACTATGATCCATTAGTTCTGCAACAACAGTCATAGGAGTGCCCTTGGCGATTAGCCGCGAGCAGAAGGTTTTACGAAGTCTACGGTTGGTTACCTTGAAGTCCAATCCAACAGCCATTCTGAACTGATTGGTGATGTATGTTATCTTGGTTATCTTTACTTGCTGCTTAACTAATTCATCTCTAAGACTGTAATACTCTGAGATTACAGGCCAATCATCAGTGATTTTTGTACCTAGTATATCTTCGTAACGTGATTTCATTGATGAAATTAGTTTTGCAAGTGTTTTTGTTATGGGGCGAATTTTATAAACGTTATTATTGGTCCTCCCTCTTTGTTTTGCCCTTAAAACTTTTAGGGTATGTACACCTTTGTCAGAGATTTGCAAGTCGGAGAACTTTAGTCTCATCACCTGGATATTTCTCATGCCAAGAACTTGGGCACATTTTAGTGACACCAATCCCTGTAACTCATGGG
>NZ_JAPCIQ010000207.1:0-1390 GCF_027707405.1 Aeromonas sp. QDB68
CATGTACAGAACCTTAAGCGGCAAGCGAATTAATAATACCGTCTAACGTGTTGTTTTGCTTGGATTTTCTCTGCCTACTCTTTTTGCCGTTTTTGGATAAATACACCATTGCCCACTCCAACTTCTCTGTTATTTCCTGCCACGCACCATGGATGATGCTCGCCAATATCGGCATTAACCAAAGCGCGCTGTTTTTGGCAATCTTCAGCATCGATAACTCCGCGCTGCCAATCAGCGTCAGCGCCAGCCGACGTTTGACCAGCAAGGCCAGCAAACTAGCCCAGATCAAGCCTTCCGCTATCGCTTTTTGTCGTGTCGCGAACGCCTTCAACCGGTTATGTGATTTCAGCTCTTTGAACAACAGTTCGATCTGCCAACGGCAACGATACAATGCCATCACCTTCTCGGCTGGCCATCGCTCACGCGGAAGATTGGTCATCCATATACAGAACCGTTTTTCCTCTGCAAACCAACGTCTTATGAGTCGATATTTATACTTTCCCGAACTCACATCCAGATCCAGAACCTCGGCTCTGCAGCTTCTCCGATCGATATCCTTGAGCTTTTTTCCGAGTAACTTGGGCATTTCCCTGCCGTCCTGTCGGTAAGCTGCCTGTACTTTGGGATTGAGATTTTGACTCCCTCTGACCAGATAGCTTCCTTTGGCTTTGGTCACATCAGCAAAGTACTCGCGGCTGATGTAACCGGCATCCGCCAATAACAGTTTGTTATTTAACGAATTTGCGGCCGGAAGATGCTTGCGCTCCGATTCGGTATCCGCCGTGATACTCATCGATATCGGCGACTGGTCCAGCAAGGACATGGTCATATGACACTCTACCGCAGCGGGGCTGTGCTTATTGAATCGGCCCGGGAAATGTTCTGCCAATTGCGGATGTAACGCGAATGACGACCCGTCCTGCAGCAGTACCTGCTCAAAGCCTGCCAGTCCGTGGGCGTCCGGTAGACACTCCTTGAGGCGTAAGGCGATGGCTCGTTCAACCAGTGCGCGCATGAACAAGGGAAAACCCTGCTTGCGTAACTGGTTGTGAAAGGGTTTATACGCTATTTGGTCAGTATCATGGAGCTGCAACGCATTGAAATGGCGATGCAAACCAGCAATACCATCCACCTTGTCGCAACCAAGCCCTGAGAGCAGAGCCGGGAGTAGTCTCGCAGGCTGGATATCCCGGAGTCGCTGACAAAAACCGGTAAATTTACCGATCCGGTTGAGTTCAGAAGAGCTAAGAAGTTGCTTGAGGTACTGGGTTGCATTGATAATAGTCATGGCTTCGGGCGTGTCGGTTTTTTTTTGCGATTAAATCAGATCACAAACGAAGCCTTTTTTCTATCTATTTCAATTGGTTGTAGCTAAAGATCCTGTACATGA
>NZ_JAPCIQ010000209.1:0-1379 GCF_027707405.1 Aeromonas sp. QDB68
TATCGCCATGTAAGCCCACTGCAAGCTACCTGCTTTCTCTTTGCGCTTGCGTTTTCCCTTGTCCAGATAGCCCAGTAACTGACATTCATCCGAGGTCAGCACCGTTTCTGCGGACTGGCTTTCTACGAACTCCGCTTCCTTTAGTAGCCCTTGCGCCCTGAGTGCTTGCGGCAGGGTGAAGCTTTCTCTGAGCTGTAACAGCCTGACGGCAACAAATGAGAGGATCGACACCATGCGCTCCAGATTATCCGGCTCTTCCATGCGTTGCCTTTCAGCTCCTGCTCCGGTTTTCCATGCCTTATGGAAATCCTCAATCCGCCAGCGATGGGTGTATATGTCGATGACGCGCAAGGCTTGGGCTAGCGACTCGACCGGTTCGCTGGTCAACAATAACCATTTCAACGGTGTCTCACCCTTGGGCGGGTTAATCTCCTCGGCCAGCACCGCGTTGAGCGTGATATTCCCCTGTTTTAGCGTGATGCGGCCACTGCGCAGGCTCAGGCTCGCCTTGCGGGCTGGCCGATTCTTGCGTTTGCCGCGTTTATCCACCACACCCTTTTGCGGAATACTGATCTGATAGCCCCCCAGCTCTGGTTGGTTTTTCAGATGGTCATACAGATACAGCCCAGACTCTACGTCCTTGCGTGGGTGCTTGGAGCGCACCACGAAGCGCTCGTTATGCGCCAGTTTGTCCTGCAGATAAGCATGAATATCGGCTTCGCGGTCACAGACCGCAATCACGTTGCTCATCATGCTGCCCATGCGTAACCGGCTGGTTGCTGCCGCTGCCAGCCATTTGCCACTCTCCTTTTCATCCGCATCGGCAGGGTCATCCGGACGCATCCACCACTCTTGATGCAGTAATCCTACGGTGCGGAATGTGGTGGCCTCGAGCAAGAGCACGGAGTGAACCCACCATCCACGGGATTTATCCTTTACCGTCCCCAGCTTGCCAAGCTCTTCGGCTACCTGGTGGCGATAACTCAAAGAGGTGGTGTCCTCAATGGCCAGCAGCTCGGGAAACTCCCGCGCCAACTTGACCGTTTGCATGGCGCCAGCCTTTCTGATCGCCTCGGCAGAGACGTTGGGATTACGGATAAATCGGTAAGCGCCTTCCTGCATGGCTTCACTACCCTCTGATGAGATGGTTATTGATTTACCAGAATATTTTGCCAATTGAGCGGCAACGTTAACCAAGCGGGCAGTACGGCGAGGATCACCGAGCGCCGCCGAAGAGAACACAGATTTAGCCCAGTCGGCCGCATGATGAAGAGCAGAAGTTAGCATGATCGTTACCATGTTGGGAGTCACATGGAAGATCAGATCCTGGAAAACGGGAAAAGTTCCGTTCAGACCGCTATTTGTGTATAAGAGTCAGG
>NZ_JAPCIQ010000210.1:0-1353 GCF_027707405.1 Aeromonas sp. QDB68
GCCTAATGGGATGGTCTGCTCCATCCACCCCGCTATGCTGTAGCCAACATCAAGGAGGCTCATCATGACTCAAGCGCAGATTTACATTTACGGGATCGATTTAGGCAAAAATTGGTTTCACCTGGTGGCGATGGATCGCATGGGGCATGTATTGGCCAAGCAAAAGCTCACTCGCTCACAACTGAAACAGTTCATTAGCACGACCCCACCCTGTCGGGTCGCCTTCGAGGCATGTCCTGGTTCGCAATACTGGGGGCGCCTGTTTCAACAGGCGGGGTTCGAACCCAAGATTATCCCTGCCCAATTTGTGAAGCCCTACCTCAAATCAAACAAGAATGACTTCAACGATGCTACCGCCATTGCCGAGGCTGGTAGCAGAGGCACTATGCGCTGTGTCCCGTTGAAATCTCATGAGCAACTGGCATTGCAGGCGACTCATCGCGTCCGTCAGCGTTTCATCGTCGAACGTACCGCCACTGTCAATCAGATGCGAGCGTTGCTGCTGGAATATGGGCTCACCGTGCCAGTCGGCAGAAAAGTCTTCGAGCGCTCTCTGCCGACGATCCTTGAAGATGCCGAGAATGGCTTGCCTGACTTTATCCGCGCCCTGGTATTACGCCTGAGAGAACGGTGGCAACAGCTGGATATTCAGATTGATGACATGAGCCTCATGCTCGGACAAGCCTCAAGCGCATCAGGTTTGTGCCAAAAAATCAGTACCGTCCCCGGCATTGGACCGATTGTCTCAACCGCGTTGATTGCCGCGATTGGCAATGGCTCACAATTCAAGAAAGCCCGCGACCTGTCAGCCTGGTTGGGGTTGGTCCCCAGGCAATATTCAACGGGTGGCAAATCTTCGCTCGGCGGGATCAGTAAGCGTGGCAATAGCTATTTAAGGCAAATGGTTATTCAGGGCGCCAAAGCGCTAAAAATTCACATGAAGCGTGACAAATCATCGTTAGGCGAATGGGTCGCTAGGCTGGAGGCCGGCCATCACCATCATGTGGTCCTTATCGCCTTGGCCAACAAGATAATGCGAATTTGCTGGAAAGTACTGACATCCGGCAGGGATTACCAACCCTATCCCAACGCAAGCGCAGCCGTTTAACAGATATAACTCATACCCGGTTTTGCGAGCCAAAAACAGATGACAGAAGCGTTCACCCCACGACGTTGCAGCCTGGCTAAAAAAGCAGTCTCTCATGACTGGTAGCTTTATTAGGACGACGACGTGCGGATCCCATCAAGGCCAGAGCCGGAAAACGGCTCACAGATAGGCCGGATACATTGACGCAAACGACTTCTGGAAATCAGTTCAAGCTTGCAGATAAGGAGCAGACCATACATTTTTTA
>NZ_JAPCIQ010000211.1:0-1346 GCF_027707405.1 Aeromonas sp. QDB68
CAGTTGATGCTGCCGGGCTTTGCCTATGCCCACGATGTGGAGGGGCGACGTATTGGCGGGCCACTGGTTGCGCCCAACCCGGTGCTGCACAAAACCTCGCTCTTTGTCAGCCCACGAGATATGCGTGAACACCTGCCACGAGAGATTCACTTCGCCCGCTTTCGCTGCGCCTGTAATGCAGCGGGTCAACCGGTCGGCGAGTGGCAACGGGTGATTGTTGGAGCCTACGTCAACCACGGCAGTAACGACACGCCGGATTGGAGTAGTCATACCTGAGTCACGGCCACCAGTACAAACAAGACCTCATGCAGCCCCTCACACCGAGGGGCTGTTTGCATTTTAAGGACCCCACCCATGCACGACCTGAGTGATTACAAAACCCTGACCGCTCGGCAGATAACCACAGCCATCGGTCAGCTCAACCACAACACCGCGCCGAAGATAATGACCCACCTGGCATTACGGGCCCGACAGCCGCAACCGCTCGGTAATGGCCGCAGCAGAACCAAGGCTCTCAAGCTGCTGCGCCGGGTCAAGAAAGCTCACAAAGCAGGGCGTATCCCGTTCGAGCTCACTGTGACGGGTTGCCGCATCGACCGGGGTAGCCATCAGGCTGACCGCTACTACTACGACCGGACGCTACTGGCTCAAGGTTGGCAGCAATACGATACCGAGGAAGACGCCTGGTACTTCGGTATCTGGATTAATACCGAGAAGCTGGAGACCTTTACCTATGCCGAGGGAGATACCAGCCATGTGATTGCGCCAAACGTCGAGGCGTTTCGCGCTGAATTGGCGCGGCTATACCACTACCACCCACAAGCCCCGGCGTTTATCAGTATCGACCCCGAGGCCAACACTGTGACCCACCACGTTGAAAGCAAGCCGGAGGTATGAAATGGCCAAACACATCACCATCAAGGTGCCCGGCAAACATCCGCAAACCGGCGAGCTCACTACCTTCGAGCTCAAGGGGCAGCGCATGGATATCGACATCGGCGGACAAGCTGTGCCCTTTCTCATTCACGGGAGGGGCATCGGTACGTCGCTCACTCACATCCCAAGCGGCTACCGCATCGCATTGCTCGGCGGCTGGCTCACTGCGCGTTACGCAATCCCTGAGAATAAGCCCAGCAGAGCGACCTGCGCTCAAATGGCCATCGCCCGGCTGGTGGCTCAATACGGCTCGCGGCACCTGCTAGACCGGCTCAATTGCAAGCCGGTTATCAATGAGATGGCTGACTGCGCTCGTTGACGCCCTACTGTCTCCGCTCATCCACAAACAACATAAAGGGCCAGCCCTCACAGGCTGGCCCCTTGCATCATTGGAGTCACCGAACATGACC
>NZ_JAPCIQ010000212.1:0-1321 GCF_027707405.1 Aeromonas sp. QDB68
GAGGGTCCCGTCTGCAAAATCGGACTGGATCGTCAGTGGCAGATGCTTGGGGACGAGGAACAGGGTGACCGGTCCCATTTTGCCCTGGAGCACCATGTGCAGGGCCGGTCCCTGGTAGAAGGCGCAGTGGTTGACATAGGTTACCTTCATGCCCGGCATCTCGCTCAGGGTGGCACCATATTTCTCCATTTTTGCGTTGATGGTGTGCAGGCTGACCCGCTCATCCACCGCATGAATGAAGGGCTCTTCCCCATAAACGTGGGACATGGCGACCTGAGCCAGCGACAGGGTGTCCGGTGCCACAGGCCAGCTGATCCAGCGGGTGCTCATGCCGAGCAGGAAGGCGACCGAGGCTGCGATGGCCAGAGCGCGCCATTGCGTGCGTGCAGGAGTGACGGGCAGCGGGACCACCTGCTCCTCTTCGGCTGCCATCGCCTGCCTGAGCAGGATCCGCTCCGCAAGACCGGCCGGTACGTCCACTTCCAGAGTGCTGCGCACCTGGCGCTCGAGCTGCTGCATCTCGTCCAGATGCTTGCGATTGGCCGGTGACGCCTCGGCGGCTTTCAAGAAGGCGGGATCCCTGTCCGAGGGGTGAGTGATGGCCCGGCGGCGAAATTCAAGCTCATCCATTGGTGTGTCCTCTCTGTTGTTTCGCAGACTCCATGGCCTCTTTTATCTGGTTGCGAGCGCGAAACAGCCTTGTCATGACGGTGTTCTTGTTCAGGCCGAGTTGCTCGGCGATCTCCTCCCCGCTGAATCCCCCCAGTACCTGCAGCAGCAGCGGCTCCTGATACTCGGCAGGCAGGCGGGCGATGTGGCGCCTGAGCCATTCGTGCTCCATCTCCTGCTCGCTTGGCAGGACACCCTGATCCCGCAGGGGGTGCTCGTCGAGGTCGACAAGATCGAACTGCTTTCGCTCAAAGCGGCGGGCATTCTCCCGCCGCAATATGGTGATGAGCCACGCCTTGGCAGCCTTGTCGTCCAGCAGGGTATCTATCGCCTTCCAGGCGCGCAGGAAAGTCTCCTGCACCAGATCGTCGGCGATTTGCGGATCCCGGCACAGCCAGTAGGCGTAGCGGTAGATGTCCCCGTGCAGGGCGTGCACCAGGGCTTCGTACTTGGTTTGTTTGTCTGCCATCTCCCCATAGACCGGAGAAGTGCAGGGATCCTTTCCCGTGTCGGCCCTTTTTCTTCTGAAAAAACCTAACGCCATAAAGGGGTGTCCTGTTTCATGAGGGGCGCATCATGCACGCATCCACGCCAGTATTCGAAGACCATAGGCTATCGCAAAGCTCTCCCTGGAGCACAACTCCCTGGCGAG
>NZ_JAPCIQ010000213.1:0-1299 GCF_027707405.1 Aeromonas sp. QDB68
GGAATCCCTTGCATGCTTTTGATCCAATTTATAGCAGCGTCATTATTTTCTAGCTCAACAGCCTGTTCGAGTAAGAAAATTATTAAAATTCTTGCTGCGGCATCCAGATCCTTGACTAGTTTTACCAAATGCGTGGAGTCATGTAATTTATTGTCGCCATTTTCCTCAGCATCCATGTAATAACGTGGCCTAATCGATTCAGGACTAAGTGAGTCTAACGCTTTAAATATATGCTCAAAGTTCTCAAATGGCCTGGCGCCATTTGGGAATACACGTCTATTACTCCAAAGTTTCAAGATGGTATCACAGCAAACCCCCTTTGCTTTTTCATCTCCATTTTCTGCTGATATTATTTGCTCAGACAAATAATTGATCATCCATACTGTTATATGATCAAGATCACTATGCTTCAAACTAGATACGATTTCCCTACCTAAGTTGATAACTTTTTCCTGCATCTCTAATTTTTCCATCTCCAGAAAAGATGAAGGTTTTATTGTATCCAGGGATATATCCGATTTCATTGTTTTCATCTTCATATCTTCCTTTGAAATTTCTCTTAATATATACTTGAAGAGCAATGTCGACATTCAGTAGATTACACACCGTCTTCAAAAACCCTAGTGATGCTTTAACTGAAGTACCAGAGCTTATATAAGAGTCTCTATCGCCATCTCTATTTTCACTCCAAAACAAATTCTCAAGACAAACGCTATTATCTGAAAGTAGCACGCATTTTTTTTCATCATTACTGTAAGATACATCAATGATATTGGTAATGCACTCTCTCAGTTTATAAGGTCGATCGAAAATCGCTCCAGCATATGGATCTTTTGACTCTATATCATTATCTCTGTCACTAGAAAACAACCATTCTTCACAATGAAACTTAGATTCATCACGATCATCAAACTCACAGAAGTTATATAAATCACACTCACCAATGCCATCTTCAACACTGAGTGACGTGTGCAAGAGAGCTTGACCTAATCCCTTTGGCACTAGCACGCTTGAGAATGATACATGCTCATTCTTACCATCACGATACTCATCCCAGCATCCCTCTACATTAAGCCACGTAGTTAAACCATCAACCAAAACCAAGCTATCAATAAAATCGGTCTCTACTATTTGCCAAGGCCAGCTTTCACTATATTGCTCCTGAAACCAGCTTGGCCTAACAATAGGAATGGGGTCTCTAAGTTCAGCTAACAACATATGGTTTTTATTTAGAATGAGATGCCTCTTCAACCATTCATCCCAACAACTAATGTCACACCCCTTATGTTCAACTACAGG
>NZ_JAPCIQ010000214.1:0-1294 GCF_027707405.1 Aeromonas sp. QDB68
CCGACATTCCGCACCTGATTTAGGAATAAATTTGCCGATAGCGCTCACCCAATACCTCCAAAATGATCTGCTGGTCTCCTGTTAGCTCCGTTACTTGTGGCGGAGCTTCTCCCAGTCGATATTCATGGATGCCACCAAAGCGCAAAAAGATCCAACGGGCCGTCGGCTGCTGGGTCGGTTTCTTTTTCATATCCGCCACACTGCGATTCTGCTCCACTAATCCCTGCCGGATCCGGTGCTCCAACGCTGCGTAAATCATCAGGCTACAGGTCATCACCATGAGCAACGCTTCAATCCGCTCCGGCTTTTTCAGGTACAGTGAGGAGGTTAAAAACTCCGGGCTCTTGAGAAAACGAAAGCCCCGTTCGACATTCTGCTGCGCTTTATAGGTGGCCAAAAGTTCGGCCATGGTCAGCGTATCGCTGTGGTCATTGGTCGCCAGGATGAACACCCCGGTCTGGTTGCGGGCCTCTTCAACGCAAGCCAGGCTAGTTGCCGCCAACCCAGTGATTTGAAACTGATGGCCAATTGGCTCTTCGCCACGCTTGGGTCTGCCACGTCCTGTATAAACGGGTTCACCTACCACTTCGGCATCCAGTTGCAGCAGCATCAAGCTGGCGGTAAAACAGCTCAACTCAGCTTGGGCATCCGCCTCACAAGCAAAGCGTCGGGCACACAATTTGGCGAAGGCTTTGAGCTCGCGGGTACTGTCTTTGAGCAGGTTTTTGGCCAATGTCTGCTGCTCGCGGTGGCTGGCTTGTTCGCTGCGCACCAGCAACCAACGTTGCGCGACCCCGGCATAATTCGCGTGTTGCCAACGGCCATGATAGCCATTGCCCAGAGCGGTCAGCGGTTGTGCACCTATGGTTGCCACGGCCTGCTTTGCCTCATTGAGAGTGACGGGCACCCGGGTCACAAATAGTTGCTGCTGTTGCGCCAGTAATTGCAAGGTATCGGCGCAGTACAGTGCGGCATCGCCGACCAGATAACGGCACTCCTGCGCGGCCTTGAGACTGCTCAAATGGCGACGAACGGTCTGGGCAAAGGCTTTGGTGTCATTACTATTGCCGCTCAGGGCCTGCATATAGACAGGTAGGCCGGCCTGATTTTCACAGATGAGCTCAAGGATCACTTGATTCAGCTCTGGCCGGTGATCACGACTATAACCACGCACCAGTTGCAGCTTACCGACCAGATCCCCATCGGCACAGTCATAGGCGCCATCGACGTGGAAGCTGGTAATATCGAGGTGCACTGCGGTGCTTTTGAGCCCCAGCCGCTCGACAACTTGCGC
>NZ_JAPCIQ010000215.1:0-1152 GCF_027707405.1 Aeromonas sp. QDB68
CACGTCATCCAATATCACAGTCGCAAAACCAGGTGGGTGTGTCAGTACAAAAGTAAATAGGGGCGCGTCAGGTTGGCATTGCCCGAAATTCGGTATGCCGTGCCGCCAGCGCCCAAGCCGTGCGGGCCAACTTGTTGGCTAGTGCACAAGCCACAACATTCGAATGTCGCCGAGTCAACATAGACCTGACCCAATCAGCCAATCGTCCCGTTTGCCGCTCTAGCCGTTGCATATAGGCTCGTGCACATTGCACCAACAATCGTCTAAGATTTTTGTCGCCACGCTTGCTGATACCCTTCAGGTTTGCCCGGCCCCCAGTACTGTACTGGCGTGGCACCAATCCGACTGACGCCGCGAAATCACGACTACATCGATAGTGTTTTCCGTCACCGAGCTCGGCGGCCAACACGCTGGCAGTGATCGGGCCGACACCAGGGATTGTCATCAGACGCTGACCAAGATCGTCATCGCCAAGCTGGCTGGCCAGTTCCTTGTCGATCTCGGCAATTTGCTGCTCCAGATACTTGAAATGGGCATGCAGCCTCTCCAACATGGTAATCAGTCGCGCTGGTAACTCGTGTTCAGCCATCACAGAAGGCAGGCGCTTGATGGCGGCATGACCGACGGGCAGACTGATGCCAAATTCGAGTAAAAAGCCGTGTATCTGGTTCGATGCCTTAACCCGATCGCGCACAAACGATTCGCGCACACGATGCAGTGCTCCCAACGTTTGCTGGCTTTCGGTCTTGGGCGTTACAAACCGCATGGAGGGACGGCAGGCGGCCTCGCAAATAGCTTCAGCATCGATGAAGTCGTTCTTGTTGCTCTTGACGAATGGGCGCACGAATTGAGGCGAAATGAGCTTACTCTCATGCCCAAATTCAGCCAGCCGACGAGCCATGTAATGGGCTCCGGCACATGCCTCCATGACGATGGTGCATACAGGAAAAGTTGCGAGGGATTCGATGAGCTTTGTCCGGTTGAACTTCTTGCGAAGAAGAGCCTTGCCGAACCGGTCTTGACAGTGAATGTGAAAAGAGTGTTTACCGAGATCAATACCAATAAGCGCAACGTTTTCCATGATGGCCTCTCCTGAAAGAAAAACACCCTGTCAGCGTACCGCTCACAGGGTGGGGGTGACCATCTCATTAG
>NZ_JAPCIQ010000216.1:0-1134 GCF_027707405.1 Aeromonas sp. QDB68
CCCATATTGAAGTCATATCGACCTCCCACTCACACCACAAAGTTCAGGTATTTCCCATAGTGGCTATCTGAACCAGTCAGGGAAGTTCAGCTGCCCCATATAGAGACCCTATCGACCCCTGGCGCACTACAAAGTTCAGGTATTTCCCATAGTGGCAACCTGAACCAGCCAGGGAAGTTCAGCTATTCCCCATATTGAGGTCATATCAACGGCCTTTCGCGATGGAAGCTGTGCGGTATACCGATGTACCTACGTTTGTGATCTTGAAAGCCCAGGATCATCGTCGGGAAAGGAACGATTCCGCACACCTCATCCATGCGGGCATTCTGGTCAATACAGGATAGAATATACAAAACTTAGCCTATAGAGGGTTGTTAGCTGTTCAGCTAATGATACGATAAGGCCTAAACATTAGCTGAAAAGGCGTTTTTTGCTGTACAGCTAATAATGCTATGGGGGCTAAGGTTATGGAACGTTACTCACATCATTCGGGGTTCGAATTCGAAAGGCAGATGTTGGATGCACTGGTTGAGGCTCTTGCTGGGGCATTCGGCCCTGAAGCCTCGGTGCACAATGCTTCGCACGAGCTTCGTGGGGTTGGGGTTGAGCTTGATGGCATGATCGAGATAAAGGCTCCGAGTAAAACCCTACTGGTATTCGTCGAAGTCAAAAGAGAGGTCTATCCAAGAGACTTAAGAAATGCAGTGTACCAGCTCCACAGGCGCATACGCGACACTCATCATAGTCACGACGCGATTGGATTGCTCGCGGCAGGCGTACTAAGCTCAGGGGCTAAGCAGGAGCTTAGGGAACAGAATATCGCCTCATTCGAACTAGGAGGCAGCCTTTATCTAAAGCACGACGGCTGGCTCATCAATATTGAAAAGCCTTCTCACCGTACCAAAAAGAACACCCAGGGCATTGCTCTTTTCACTGGAGCTCGTGAAAGTGTAATCCACTCGCTTCTGATGAATAGTCATGGGTGGCTAACTGGTAGAGAGCTGGCCGAGCAAGCCGAAACTTCTGCGTACACCTGCTCTCTTGTGTTGCAGGAACTGACGTTACGTGAATGGGTGAAATCTACTGGTGGAGGACCTAGCAAGCGTAGAATGCTCACTCACCCTGATAAGCTTT
>NZ_JAPCIQ010000217.1:0-1088 GCF_027707405.1 Aeromonas sp. QDB68
GGGGCATGCAGTCGTGGCAAGCCCTCCGATGCCATATCGGCTCTTGAAGCTGGCTGAGGGTCATGGGTAATCAGGAACTGATTTGACGTGAACGGGCAATGGTCATGGCTCACCCCCTGGGCAGTGACACCTCAAGCCAAGTACAGGGCTACGCCGCTGTCAAAAAGGTGGGTGTCCCAGATTTTGTTGGTGTCCCAGATTTCCCAGATACCCCCAAATTTCACAATTTGCTGATCAAGTTCAAAAAACAATGTGATTCCGATGGTTACATCATTTTAAGGCTCGCTTGGGTAGTTTAGTTTGTCTTACAGTGGCTATCTGGAACCTGTTGAACTGCGATGGGTCACTGCCCTCGCTGGTCAATGGAGCATATTGGAAGCTGTAATCCATGGGCGGTAGCGTGGGATTTGGTGACATTACGCCCCATACAGAAAGGTGGGTGTCCCAGATTTCTCCAAAAGGTGGGTGTCCCAGATCTCTCCTCCCAGATCTCTAACAGAGCAGCCCCTACCAAGCCGCTTTATCGTCCGCATGCAAGCGCTTTGATGACATGGCTCAAATAACGAAAATTTTCTGATAGTCGTATCAGATTGACTGCTAGCATAAGTGGTTTCATTTGTCTTACGCTACGTATCCAGTGCCTATAGAGAAGACGCTAAGTGTCAATATCCGCCTATAAAGACCACCCGATAAGAGCATCGTTATCTCGCATTCTTCAAATGCAAAGCGAGCCTGAATTCGCAGAGCCGAACATAGCAGAAAACGATCAGTTCGCGTTTGCGCGAGACAAGGTTTTTGCAATGAGCCACGCAATTGATGCTTTACTCCATCATACCCCAGCGGAGCTCACCAGCGTACAAGCACTTAGTCAACTTAACAGCAATATCCAAGCCCCTCTGAGTGAGCTGACTGCATTTCTTTCGAATAAGAATGCAGGTCACTTGATTAATGCAGCCACACAGTTCGAACAGAATATACTTCCCTATCTTTGGGGTTTTGTACCGCAGCTTCAGAGCTGACTCTTATACACAAGTAGCGCCCTGAACGGAACCATTCCCGTTTTCCAGGATCTGATCTTCCATGTGACC
>NZ_JAPCIQ010000218.1:0-1036 GCF_027707405.1 Aeromonas sp. QDB68
GCCAGGATCCAGCGCTCGACGATCTGCACACCCACCTCGGCCTTGGCTTTGTCCTTAGGCTTGTAAGGGCGAGCTGGCATCACCGCCACCTGATAGTGCTCGGCCAACTGCTGGTAGCTGGGGTTGAGCTCGGGATCGTATCGGCAAGCCTTGCTGACACCGCTCTTGAGGTTGTCGGGGATCAGCAGTACCGGTGTCCCGCCGAAAAACTCAAAGGCACGGACATGGCTTTGCAGCCAGTCCGGCAGTGACTGGGACCAGGTGGCCTCGGCAAAGGTGTAGTTGGACGCACCGAGCACGGCGACAAAGACTTGTGCCTGACGGACCTCACCCGTAGTCGGCGACACGATGGGCACCGTGGGCCCGCAGTAGTCGATAAAGAGCTTTTCCCCCGCCTTGTGGATCTGGCGCATGGAGCGCTTTTGCAACTGACACCAGGACTTGTAACGGTCACAGAACTGGGAGTAGCTGTAACAGCTATTGGGATAGCGCTGGGTGTACTCCTCCCAGAGCAGCTGTTTGGAGACCCCCTTGCGCTTGAGCTCCTGATGGACAGAGGGCCAATCCGGCACAACATGGCGGGCCGAGATGGTGGTATCGGCCTGCGGATAGAACAGGGCAGCCAGTCGGCCATCATCAAGCTCGGTAGGTAAGGGCCAGGTAAGGCCGAGCGCCTGGGCACTTTTGAGGAGTTTCTGGATGGAGCCGACACTGACCTTGGTACAGATACTGATTTGGCGAACAGAGAGGTCAGCTTCCAGCCGCAGTCGCAGCACTTCACGAATTTTACGCATTGCAATCCTCTTGGCAGACATAGGCTCTTCCCTGGCAAAAGGGAGAGCGTATCAAAGGTTTTTAAATCAATGCGTTAAGGATGATTCCGGTGAATGTGAACAGTGATTCCGGGATGTTGAACACTGTTTCCGGAAAGGAGGGGCGAAGTGTTCAGGTTGAACCGGAATGAGCGTTCACATTGGTCCGGAAATGGTGTTCACGTTGAATCGGAATTGGTGTTCATGATCGGCCGGAATATGCA
>NZ_JAPCIQ010000219.1:0-1032 GCF_027707405.1 Aeromonas sp. QDB68
GGCTATGTCCCAATTACGTGTTGCATGGGGCGCCCCAGCGCCTCATGCAAGCAACGTGGTACATTCACTTCCCGCCCGTAGCGCTCCAACATCCTTCGCCAACCCAGATAATTTCTCAGATAGTGGGTCGCTACCCCATGGAACCGCTCCATCCACTCTTTCAACCGACGGTGATATCCGTTTACATGCTGGATATGGTACGCGCCAACCACACGCTCGCCTTGGCGATTGCGCACGACCTGATGGGTCACTCCCTGCGCTTTGCTGAAACTGGCATACACCCCGGCGCCGTCGCTACACAACACCGCATCTGACGAGACAAGGGGTGTCAAAACAGCTATCACCGTCTCGGCATTCATTTTCTCCAACTGAAAATCCGCATGGTGACCAGCCCGGTCCTGAACCACCATCACCGGGATGTAATCCGGCCCTGTGCCTCGGGTACGGCCTTTGCCCCCACGGTGGCGGGCCGGGCGGGGCAAACCACGTTGCCCTTTAAACGACTCCAAGAAGAAGGTCTCATCAACCTCGACGATACCCCCTTCCCGTGCCGCCTGGTGACTCGCCATGGCTTTCAGGAAGCGGTGACGCCACAAGAAGGCGGTGTTTTTACAGACTCCGCAGCGGACGGCAGCCTGTCGGACGGTCAGACCGTCGATGAGGGCCTGGGCGTAGTCTTCCCAGCATTGTGCCTTGCGAAGTCGAGCCAGAGGCGTCTTGGTGAGAACGGAACTGGTGCGCAGACACTGCTTGCAGCGATAACGACGCAGCCCTCGACTCCAACCCCAGGGAGCCAACTGCGTAGCCTCGGCCTGACAGTGAGGGCAACATCGACAAGCGGGGAGTTGAGCGGCCAGCGAGGTGATTGGGTGAGGGGTAGTGAGTTCATGTTGCGCGAGGCGACGCTGGCGCATGGTGAGCTGTGGAAAGAGAGACAGTAGATGTTGAAAGGCTTGGGTATCCATGATGGAGGCCCTCAGGGTGATGACCTACTTCAAGGTTAGCCTTTCAACATGTAATTGGGACAGCGCC
>NZ_JAPCIQ010000220.1:0-1028 GCF_027707405.1 Aeromonas sp. QDB68
AGGTCACATGGAAGATCAGATCCTGGAAAACGGGAATGGTTCCGTTCAGGGCGCTACTTGTGTATAAGAGTCAGGCCCATGACTGACCGAAAGGACGATAAAGCACCTCTCCCCCGACACCGGCGTACATCATTTCCAGATAGCCGCCGTATGCCTGGCCGTACCACTCCTGACCAAGTTGCTCCATATGTGTTAACTGGAGGTTGTTCAGCAGAATATTGGAAGAGTCGACATACTCTCTCACCCAAGTGCGTACTCTCGGTAACGCATCCGTGTCGGCAGGTGGTGTTTTGTAATTAAATTTGTCGTAATTGTTCGCGATATTGAAGAACAACGTACCCTGTAACCAATCCTTATCGGAAAGACGCAGTTCACTGTTGGCATTAATGCCTATCTGATACATATAAAATGATTCAGGGCCACCAAAAGATTGCGTCAGGGCCGGGTCAAATGAATAAGAGAACCACTCTGGTTCAGATTGGTAACGGAGCGTTCCCTGAACAGGAGCAGGTACTTTTTGATGCTCTTCTACCACTGCCTCCTGCCCAAGAACCTGGGGCTGGTTCGCCTTTCGCACAGAGTCGAGATCAATCACCGTCTCTTGCAACTGGAAATCTCGCTGGCGCTCAATGACTCTCAACTCTTCGACAGTCTCAGGCAGATGATTAATCGCAACCAGAGCAGTACGATCGATCGCTTCTTGCTGGTCCCTATATTTGTGCTGTTGACCCAGCAAGGTTACAGTGAACTGGTCACTATAAAGTGATGCTGTATTCCAACCAGCATTGCTTTCGAACTGTCCTGCCATGACAGGCCAATCAACGTGTGACGAGTCTATCGGGGCCTTTTCAGCGATATACACAGGGCGAGGCTCATCTAAATGATTCTGACGTAAATCATTAAAGTTGGTCCGAAGAGTAACCCCCCACATCAGAGTATTTCCCCTCTGATAACTAAGGAAAGTGCGAACAAGTATCCCAAGAACAAAAAATGAAAATTTTAGTCATTTAATATCAATGGGTTACCAG
>NZ_JAPCIQ010000221.1:0-1019 GCF_027707405.1 Aeromonas sp. QDB68
GCATTTGATGTAATAAGTTTCGATGACTTTTTTCCAGCACCACCATTATTTGAACCCGTTTCACGCTATATTGCTAGAAACGAACAAGTCAATATAGCTACATCAATAAAGAACGCCAGAACACACACAATAATTACTGCAAATGGAGGTGTCGGAAAATCAATACTAAGCAGTAATATCTCTGCTGAGTTCAATGAGCCATCAATAGTAGTTGCATATGACTGTTTTGGTAATGGCAGCTATCGTAGAACAAGCGCCAAAAGACATGAAGTAAAATATGCCCTTTCTCAGATAATAAATACGCTAGCGAAAGATAGCTTATGTGATCAAATTATACCATCAAGAAATGAGCCAGACGAATACTGGATTAGGGCCTTCCTTAATAGAATTAGAGAAGCGTGTTCTGTGCTATCATCTCAGGATGAAGAAGCTCTTTTAGTATTAATTTTTGATGCGGCTGACAATGCGGAAATGGCGGCTGAAGAACAAGGTGGAACGTGTTTTGCTAATCAACTTTTAAAAGAAATTGTACCCGAAAATTGCCGGTTGGTATTTACTTGCAGACCTGAAAGATTAGATCTTCTTGATCCACCCCACTCTGTAAATAAAATTAAATTATCTCCATTTTCAAATGAGGAGACACTAGAGAATTTAAGAGGGAAATATGTTTGTGCAACTATAGAGCAAGCTACGGAATTTAATCGCTTGACCGGTGGAAACCCTCGGGTTCAGTCTAATGCCATGTCATTACAAATACCATCATTGGACCATCTGTTGCTTTCCTTTAATTCGAGAGTTTTAACGGTTGAAGATTTAATTGAGAGGCAGTTAGAAGAGTCAATTATTAGAATAAAGAATGACTTCCCCATTAATTATCGTGAGAGCATTGATAACATTTGTACTGGATTGGCAGTACTACCACCATTTGTACCTATAGCTGTTTTAGCAAAAGCGGCTAATGTGTCAGTGGATTCGGTAAAAAGCTTTATAGCAGACCTGGGTCATCCATTATGGCAAAT
>NZ_JAPCIQ010000222.1:0-1011 GCF_027707405.1 Aeromonas sp. QDB68
CGAGATTGCGGGCCACGTGGGCCCAGCACAGTTGCCGCTGGTCGGCGTCGATAAACCGGTAGCCGGCGTACTGGTCGGTCACCAGCACCCCGTCAAACTCGGCGCCCAGCAGCCGCTTGGCCGCCTCCTGACCACGGCCATAGGCCGTCATGAAGCAGACGGCTATCTTGCTCAGCGCCAGCCACATCCAGCGGCGCTCTCCACCCCGCTGATGCCGGGTCTCATCGGCATGAACGTGGGTGGCCGTCTGCACCTGCTGCTTGATGGCCTGGTAGGTCGGGGTGAGCATGGCACTCACCCGCCCCTGCGCCTCACTGATGGCGCCCCGGCTAAAACTCAGGCCGAAATGCTGTTTGAGCTGCTGCTGTATCTGGCTGACGCTCTGGTGAAACTGGCCGCTTTGCAGCGCGATGTAGCTGAGCAGATTGGCCCCCATCTGGCTGCTGCTGACGTTGTCTGGCAGTGCGGCCTGGGTCGTGCCGATACACCGTGAGCAGGTCGCACGATACAGTTGGTGTTCGGTGACGAGATAGCTCACCTCGGGCAGCTCGAACACCTGATGAACCTGATAGGGTTTGGCATGGGCCACCATGTCCCCGCCACAGCAAGCGCAATCGGCGGCAGGGTAATGCGGGACCAGGGTCAGGCGGGCATCAAGCGGATGCCGCTCGCGGCGATGTCCCTTGTGACCGGGCTGCGCCCCCCGTTGCTTGCCGGACGCCGGACGCTTGCGGGCCGGCGGCGGTGCACCGGGGCCGTCGCTGGAAGGCGGCTTGGAGGAGTTGCCGCTGTGCTGATTGAGGCGGTCCTCCAGCTCGGCGATGCGGTCGAGGAGCTTATAAATCAGCTCGTTGGCCTGCTCCAGAGTGGTGGGCATTCCCGCGGAATGCATGGTGTTTTTGCTCATGGGGGGAGCGTATCTAAGGAGCAGGATCAAGCAAGCAGGAAAGTGGGATCAAGAGACGATCGTCTCATTTTTCCTGTGTCAATACTGTTCCGGTGAATACTTAC
>NZ_JAPCIQ010000223.1:0-1007 GCF_027707405.1 Aeromonas sp. QDB68
CGCGAATTCAACTTCGAAGTGCGACACTCGCCTATGCCGCCTGACGGTACTCTTCGAATACCTTGACAGGCTGCCTGAATCCGAGACATTTCCGAGGTCGTAGGTTGAGCCACTGCTCCGCTCTCCTGACATCCTCGTCCGTGACCTCTCTCAGGTCTGTTCCCTTTGGGATAAACTGCCTCAACAGCCCATTGCTGTTCTCGTTCAGACCGCGCTCCCACGAAGAGTAAGGGTGCGCAAAGTAAGTCTCGGCACCCAGCGCTTCCTCTATCGCCTTGTGTTCGGCAAACTCGCCGCCGTTGTCAAAGGTGATGGTATGCACCTGCTCGATGTAGGGCGTTAACATCTCGATTATCGCATCCCGCACCACCCCAGCCTGTTTGCTCGCGACCCGCTTGACCAGATAGAGCCGGCTCTTGCGCTCCACCAGGGTGACCAGTGCACCTGTGCCTTGCTTGCCCAGCACCGTGTCCGCCTCCCAATCACCGAGCCGCTCCCGGCTATCGACGATAGCCGGCCGTTCATCAATAGAGCGGGCTTCCTTGATGGGAGAACGCAGGCTGCTCGCCCCCTTGCGGTAGCGCTTGTGGCCCTGGCGCAGATGGCGGTACAACTGGCCACCCCGGGCTTTGTCGGCGGCCACATGGCGGTATATCCACTCGTGACTCACCATGAGGCCTATCTGCTTGCCCACCGCGCTTATCTGCTCCGGGCTCCACCACCAGGCGAGTGTCAGCTCGACAAACTGGATGACATCGGCAGATAGCCGAGATTTGGCCGCACTGGCCCGTCGGTGGGTGGCGTGCTGATGCGCATTGTCTGGCTGGTAGCCCTGCGGCCCGGCGTTACGACGCAGCTCCCGGTAGAGGGTGGAGCGATGAACGCCAATGGCGCGTGCGGTGGCAAGGATGGACATCCCCTGTGCGCGAAGCACCGATAACTGGTATCGTTGCCCCTCGGTCAACTGCTGATAGCTCATGGTGATACTGCTTTTACTTTGGCGAGCA
>NZ_JAPCIQ010000224.1:0-995 GCF_027707405.1 Aeromonas sp. QDB68
TAATGCCAGTCAGTTAAGCCTGACTGGCATTGTTTTTACTAGGTTTTCTCGTCGCATACTTCTGTGGTTTGGCTTTGATGCACCTTGGGTAACTTCGTTCTCGGCGGGCGGGTAACTTGAACTGCTCTGCCTGTTTGTCCAACTCAGCGACACGCCCTGGAACCATGCCCGGTGACACAAACGGCAGGCAACTGAGTTCATGCAGCAGATACACCGATGCCATGTGAAAGCTCAACTGGCTGGCCGTATAGCCCTTTAAGCTCGCCGCCATCCTAACCATCTGATATCTCAGTAGGTTATAGGCCAATACCAAGCCCCATAGCTCCTGCCTTACTCCATCGGGTTTCTTGCTGCGCAGCGTCAGCCGGTGCTGTTGCAGGCTATGTTTCATCTCCCGATAGCCCAGCTCGATTTCCCAGCGATTCTGGTATAGCTCCATCAACTCGCTGGCCGGGAAGCGCAGCGGGTCGGTGAGCGAGGTCAGCACCTGCCGCTCCTTGCCGTTTACCGTCCGGGTCAGCAGCCGGGCTTCGAACTGCTCCGGCAACTCGCTCCACTTCTTCTTGGCCTGCGGACTGGCTCTGAGGCGTACCAGCACATCCTGCCGCCCCAGCTTGCGGATGACCTCGTATTGAGCCCCCTTTTTCAGCGGAATAAGCCAGTGACGCGCTACGCCCTGGCGTTGCCAGGCATGGAGTAACCCCAGTGAGTAGAAGCCCTTATCGAACAGGGTCAGGCTATTATCGGGTGTTTTTTCAATCAGTTGCTCTGCCAACACCATCTCGTTTACCGCACAGGAGTCCATCACTGTCTGGGTCAGCAGATGACTGGTCAGCTCCATCTGACACAACATGCGGACCTGGGGATATTGCGTCTCCCCCTGGACGGTTTTCGACTTGGCAAAGGCGCCGGCATTGTCCGGAGTATCGGGCGTGCGCCAGACCACCCCGTCCACGGCCAGCAGCTGCAAGCCGGCCCAGGTGGGGTGCTGACAC
>NZ_JAPCIQ010000225.1:0-986 GCF_027707405.1 Aeromonas sp. QDB68
AGCGAGGCGAACCGGGAGAACTGAAACATCTAAGTACCCCGAGGAAAAGAAATCAACCGAGATTCCCTCAGTAGCGGCGAGCGAACGGGGATTAGCCCTTAAGCATCTTGGAAGTTAGTGGAACGGTCCTGGAAAGGCCGGCGATACAGGGTGATAGCCCCGTACACGAAAACAACCTTGATGTGAAATCGAGTAGGGCGGGACACGTGACATCCTGTCTGAATATGGGGGGACCATCCTCCAAGGCTAAATACTCCTGACTGACCGATAGTGAACCAGTACCGTGAGGGAAAGGCGAAAAGAACCCCTGTGAGGGGAGTGAAATAGAACCTGAAACCGTGTACGTACAAGCAGTGGGAGCCCTTCGGGGTGACTGCGTACCTTTTGTATAATGGGTCAGCGACTTACATTTTGTAGCGAGGTTAACCGTATAGGGGAGCCGTAGGGAAACCGAGTCTTAACTGGGCGTCTAGTTGCAAGGTGTAGACCCGAAACCGGGTGATCTAGCCATGGGCAGGTTGAAGGTTGAGTAACATCAACTGGAGGACCGAACCCACTAACGTTGCAAAGTTAGGGGATGACCTGTGGCTGGGGGTGAAAGGCCAATCAAACTCGGAGATAGCTGGTTCTCCCCGAAAGCTATTTAGGTAGCGCCTCGGACGAATACTACTGGGGGTAGAGCACTGTTTGGGCTAGGGGGTCATCCCGACTTACCAACCCCATGCAAACTCCGAATACCAGTAAGTACTATCCGGGAGACACACGGCGGGTGCTAACGTCCGTCGTGAAGAGGGAAACAACCCAGACCGCCGGCTAAGGTCCCAAAGTTCTGGTTAAGTGGGAAACGATGTGGGAAGGCTCAGACAGCTAGGATGTTGGCTTAGAAGCAGCCATCATTTAAAGAAAGCGTAATAGCTCACTAGTCGAGTCGGCCTGCGCGGAAGATGTAACGGGGCTCAAACCAGGCACCGAAGCCGCGGATTCAC
>NZ_JAPCIQ010000226.1:0-962 GCF_027707405.1 Aeromonas sp. QDB68
AGGCAGCCTGTCAAGGTATTCGAAGAGTACCGTCAGGCGGCATAGGCGAGTGTCGCACTTCGAAGTTGAATTCGCGGTTCATACTAAGTTAGTATCTTTATGGCAATAATCTATCTAGGATTATTCATGGTATATCCTACATAGAAACGAGATTGTTTTATATTGTGATGGGGCTTTTGATGTGAATTAAGTTTTCATAGATGTAATAATGGCTTTATAAAAATACTTGGGGTGGCTGTAGAATTAATGCTTATAGTTATCTAACTTGTTAAAAAGAAAATAGGCTTGGCGAACTGTATGGAAAAAGCATTCGAGAAATTAATGTATTCATCTCGCTGGATTATGGCTCCTATATATCTAGGTCTCAGCCTGGTACTAGTAGCACTTGGAGTGAAGTTTTTCCAAGAAATATTCCATATAATCCCAAACATATGGAAGATAAAAGAGGTTGAGTTAGTGCTAGTCACGCTATCACTTATAGATATTGCTCTTGTTGGTGGGCTAATAGTTATGGTGATGTTTTCTGGCTATGAGAACTTCGTATCAAGGTTAGACGTAGGGGATAACGACGATAAGTTAGGCTGGTTAGGTAAGCTAGATGCAGGTTCTCTCAAGAATAAAGTAGCTGCATCTATTGTGGCAATATCATCTATTCACCTATTAAAAGTGTTTATGAATACAGAGAATATTCCTAATGATAAAATAAAATGGTATCTTTTGATTCATATCACTTTTGTTTTGTCTGCATTCGCCATGGGTTATCTCGATAAAATAACCAGAAAATAGTTCTGCTATTAATAGTGATAAGGCCATTGTGTTACTATGAGATAATGCATATTGGCCTTTTTATCATAGGGTTCACTCTTAAGTTTCGGACAAGACTATAACCGTCATTCCGCACCTGATTTTGCTATTTTCAGTGCTTGACGGCGATCGGCCGTTCTGATCTATTACTCTCTTTT
>NZ_JAPCIQ010000227.1:0-934 GCF_027707405.1 Aeromonas sp. QDB68
AGCGGCCCGCCAAGCTCATCTTCCAAGCGGCGGATCGCGCGGGTCAGACTTGGCTGTGACACACCGCTCAAGCGAGCAGCTGCTGTGAAATTCAGCGTCTCGGCCAAGTTGATGAAATAGCTGACTTGATTGAGTTCCATAGTCCTTTGGCCCATGCGCCTGACTGATGCCTCTTCCGTGAGCCCGCCTTCGGAAAGCAGGCCACAGAAATATGCTTGGCGCATATAATCATGATCTAGGGGCTTGTCTATATGCGCCAGACATATAAATGATACTCTGAGATGACGCCTACTGGTTGGCGGTGCGCTCTGCTCAGCTCCGTCGAAGGTTCTGAGAGCGCAACCGCCAAGCCGCGAGCTGGAGGTTTGATGGACATGGCAGAAACAACATTCACGTTTGCGAGTGGAGCTGGCTCTCAGCTTTCCGGGCACCTCGAACCGCCAGAGGGAACGCCGCGGGGCTGGGCGATCTTCGCCCACTGCTTCACCTGCGGGAAAGACAGTCGCGCCGCCGTTTACATCTCGCGCGCGCTGTCGCGTGCGGGCATCGGGGTCTTGAGGTTCGATTTCGCCGGAACCGGGATCAGCGGTGGGTCGGGGGAACCTGTGAGTTTCGCGTCGGACGTCGAGGACCTTAGGGCTGCCGCAAAGGCGATGGCGGCGGCGGGTATGTCACCCTCCCTCCTTGTCGGGCACAGCCTGGGTGGCACCGCTGCGATCGTAGCCGCGGCCGAGTTGCCTGACGTTGCGGCGGTGGCGACGATTGGTGCGCCGGCCGACCTTCAGCATATCTTGCGGCTCTTCGGACCGAATGATCTGGACACCATCGCGAGCGAGGGCGAGGCCTCGGTGGAGATCGCCGGTAGGCCCTTCCTCATTCGCCGAGGGTTCCTTGAGGCGGTTGAGGGGATCGACGTCGAGAAGGCCATTGCCTC
>NZ_JAPCIQ010000228.1:0-934 GCF_027707405.1 Aeromonas sp. QDB68
AGCGGCCCGCCAAGCTCATCTTCCAAGCGGCGGATCGCGCGGGTCAGACTTGGCTGTGACACACCGCTCAAGCGAGCGGCCGCTGTGAAATTCAGCGTCTCGGCCAAGTTGATGAAATAGCTGACTTGATTGAGTTCCATAGTCCTTTGGCCCACGCGCCTGACTGATACCTCTTCCGTGAGACCGCCTTTGGAAAGCAGGTCGCAGAAGTATGCTTGGCGCATATAATCATGGTATAGGGGCTTGTCTATATGCGCCAGACATATAAATGATAGCCTGAGATGACGATTACCGGTTGGCGGTGCGCTCCGCTCAGCTCCGTCGAAGGTTCTGAGAGCGCAACCGCCAAGCCGCGTGCTGGAGGTTTGATGGACATGGCAGGAAGATCATTTACGTTTGTCAGTGGGGCTGGCTCTCCGCTGTCCGGGCACCTCGAACCGCCGGAAGGGACGCCGCGGGGCTGGGCGATCTTCGCCCACTGCTTCACGTGCGGGAAAGACAGTCGCGCCGCTGTTCACATCTCGCGCGCGCTGTCGCGTGCGGGCATCGGGGTCTTGAGGTTCGATTTCGCCGGGACCGGGATCGGCGGTGGGACGGGAGAACCTGTGAACTTCGCGTCGGACGTCGAGGACCTTCGGGCCGCCGCAAATGCGATGGCGGCGGCGGGCATGTCACCGTCCCTCCTCGTCGGGCACAGCCTGGGTGGCACCGCTGCGATCGTAGCCGCCGCCGACATGCCTGATATTGCGGCGGTAGCGACGATTGGTGCGCCGGCCGACCTTCAGCATATCTTGCGCCTCTTCGGACCGAATGATCTGGACACCATCGCGAGCGAGGGCGAGGCCTCGGTGGAGATTGCCGGTAGGCCCTTCCTCATTCGCCGAGGGTTCCTTGAGGCGGTTGAGGGGATCGACGTCGAGAAGGCCATTGCCTC
>NZ_JAPCIQ010000229.1:0-904 GCF_027707405.1 Aeromonas sp. QDB68
GTTTCAGGCCGCCTTTGTGCGGTGGACTCAAGCCATTAACCAGCACACCGATGGCGCCCTGGTCGCTATCGATGGCAAAACCCTGCGCAGTTCCTATGACCGTGAGGATCGAACGTCGACCATTCACATGGTCAGTGCCTATGCCGCCGCCAATAAGCTGGTGCTCGGACAGATAAAAACCGACGCCAAGTCCAATGAAATTACCGCTATTCCCGAGTTGCTGGCGCTGCTCGACATCAAAGGCTGCCTGGTATCCATCGATGCGATGGGGTGCCAGACCGAGATCGCCGAGACCATCCTTCAGCAAGGTGGCGATTACTTATTGGCCGTCAAAGGCAACCAACCCAAGTTGTTCGAGGCGGTTCGACAGGCCCTCGCCCCGCTGGCGGCCACCCCGTTATGCGCAGAGACGATGACGCTTGAGAAGGCTCATGGCCGCATCGATGGTCGTGAGTACCATGTCATGGCGGCGGGCGAGTTGGCCGCCCAGTTTCCTCATTGGAAACAGTTGCACAGCATTGGCGTGGCCATCTCCTATCGCGTTGAAAATATGCAAAAAATTACCATAGAGCAGCGTTATTTCATCAGTTCCAAAGCGTTGGTGCAGGATGAGTTTGCGCGAGCGGTGCGTGGGCACTGGGCCATCGAAAATAGCCTGCACTGGGTGCTGGACGTCACGATGGGCGAGGATGATTGCCCGATTTATCGCGGTGATGCCGCAGAGATTTTGGCGTGCATCCGGCACATGGGGCTGAACATGCTCAGGGCCGAGACTTCACGCAAGGCGAGCGTAAGACGGAAGCAAAAAATCGCAGGAATGAGCAGTGAATATCTGGAAACGGTACTCAATGCGGGTCTCAAAAAACTGGGTGAAATTTAACAAAATGTTCACGCTCTCACCCTG
>NZ_JAPCIQ010000230.1:0-899 GCF_027707405.1 Aeromonas sp. QDB68
GAAAATTTTAGTCATTTAATATCAATGGGTTACCAGTAAATGCTCTCGTGCCATATGACTTATTCGCACCTTCCTTAGGAGTTCGGGTGTGAAGGCATTAGAGAAAGAAAGGATATCGCCCTATATCAGCCAGTTATACGAGTGCGGTATTAATGATTCTGACATTAAGCTTGTCGTGGACCAATTTCGTGCCGACGTTTCCTGCAGTTCATCCCTGTTTTTATTGCGGGATGATGACAAGAGCGACGGAATAAAGCTTTTTTCCAGCGGTCTGACCGAGGCCCAGCAGCAGTTTTACCTGCAACATCATCGCCAGGATGTGTGGTTCAACCATTATCTGGATAAAGGGTGCAAGGGGATCGTCAGCGCCAACAGCATTTCAAGCTCGGTGGGCCTGCTGGCAAGTTTCGGCGCCCAATTCGCCGCCGGCGGCGTCTGCCAGGTCAAAGGGCGTGGGCTGAGCAGCCTGTGCAGTTACCGTGGTGCAGCGCAAGATGATTTCAGCAGTCGCGACCTCACCTCGCTCTCGGAAATCTATTCCGGACTGGCGGCCTGGAGCCACCATTATTGGAACTTGCTGGCCCTGGAAACCCAGAACTATCAGTTGCAACAGCTGGTGAAAAACCATAATAAGCCCAGCGCCATCATAGACGACAAGGGGCATATTCATTATTCCAATGTGGCCTTCAACCGTATCGCCGATGAAAATGTGGAATTGCGGGCCATCAATGGCATTTTCTCTTTGCAGAATAAGGAGCAGCAACGTCAGCTCAAGGAGATCCTCAATGGCTTTGCCTATTTGCTGCCCGGCGCCAGCGCCTATAAATAACTGATCCCAATAGTGCTACACCTTCGCTGTGCCATAGCCATTCCCCGGGAAAGGAGACACGGTATCCATG
>NZ_JAPCIQ010000231.1:0-898 GCF_027707405.1 Aeromonas sp. QDB68
TGTGATTCATGACTGGGGTGAAGTCGTAACAAGGTAACCCTAGGGGAACCTGGGGTTGGATCACCTCCTTACCTTAATGATGACGAAGTTGTTGAGTGTTCACACAGATTGCCTTGATTCAAAGTAGTTAGAGCAAAGACCTGATGCGCCTTGGCGTGTCAGTGCTTGTTTGGCTAACGCCAAACGAGAGAAGCCCGTTCGTTGGGTTGGGGTGTGAATAGCGGCGCAAGTTGCTACCCAATTCAAAGTTAGCGATAACAACGAACAGCGCTAAAGGCCGCTAGCCTCGCAGGCTCGGCGTCGCCTTTACGAAAATCATTGCGAAGTGTCCTTCGCAAAACATGATTTTCGTCCCCTTCGTCTAGAGGCCTAGGACACCGCCCTTTCACGGCGGTAACAGGGGTTCGAATCCCCTAGGGGACGCCACTTCTCTTCTTGCTAAAAGAATGCAGACATAAGCAGTCGTGTTTATGTCTGTTTTCTTCGGAAAACATGCTCTTTAACAATCTGGAAAGCTGATTTAAAAAGTAGTTCTCAAACATTTGTTACAAGTGCTTTGGAAACTTCTTGGCGAAAACCAAATTTTATTTGGTCCTTGTTGTACGACAACAAGCCGTGCCGGTTTCACCGACACTTCTTGGGGTTGTATGGTTAAGTGACTAAGCGTACATGGTGGATGCCTTGGCAGTCAGAGGCGATGAAGGACGTACTAACCTGCGATAAGCCGTGAGCAGTCGGTAAGAGACATTACGACTCACGGATTTCCGAATGGGGAAACCCACTTAGCATAAGCTAGGTATCGCTACGTGAATACATAGCGTAGCGAGGCGAACCGGGAGAACTGAAACATCTAAGTACCCCGAGGAAAAGAAATCAACCGAGATTCCCTCAGTAGCGG
>NZ_JAPCIQ010000232.1:0-878 GCF_027707405.1 Aeromonas sp. QDB68
ATCCTGGAAGCATCCTCGTTGAACACCACATCAAGAATGTAATGCTGGCTGTTCTCTATCCGCCAGTGCTGCCGTATATAGTGCCCTAGCAGCTTGTGCTTGGGGGATAACGAGCTGACATAGTAAGAGGTATCTACCGTTCCTTTTCCGTTGGCGCTGCGGTGACGCTCAACGGCAATGATGCTGCGGATTGTCGGCCATTTCTCCGTCAACTCTGGCGGTAATTTGGCTTTTAATTGAAACACATAACGCTCTTCCTGGCGGCCATGTCCACTCTCTTTGTGCTCGACGACAATCTTCTCTTTCTGGGCGTCAAACAGTGACTGGAATTGCGATTGAACCGCTTGATACAGCTTCGGTTGATTATTCTTGACCTGTACCACTACATGAGCCTTCTTCTCGCTGATTTTCTCCAGTGTCTCACGCTGACAATGCAACGCATCGAGTGTGACAACGGCTCCTTTTAGCTCAAGAATGTCCAGCATATCTTTGACGGTTTCGATTTCCCCCTTCTTGTTAGGGGTTGCTTTCTGGCTTAACACCAGCCCATTTTCGGTATCGTAAGCCGTGACCAACTGAAGCGCATCCTTGGCATTTCCCCGAAAGGAGCCGCGTAACACCTTGCCATCAAAGGCAATGATGGGTTTGCCCTGATGAGTGCGCTGTTCATTGACCCAGCACAGCAACGCTTCAAGCAAGGTATCGATGACAATGCAGCGCAGAATGCGGGCAACCGTGTGACGCCGCGGGATGCCGTTGGCAAAGGGGCGATGCTGACGCAGCCAATCGATCTTTGAATCGCCATAGGTTTCGATGTCATTCCAGCCCTCGGCACCACTCATGATGGCACTGATGACAAGGAACATGACATCAACCAG
>NZ_JAPCIQ010000233.1:0-874 GCF_027707405.1 Aeromonas sp. QDB68
CGATTAAATCAGATCACAAACGAAGCCTTTTTTCTATCTATTTCAATTGGTTGTAGCTAAAGATCCTGTACATGAAGATCACATAGGAGTGATACACATAGACAACAATTGACGCTACCGCCCTTGAGTTACAGCTCCCAACATGCTGCCTTTAACCTGATTGTGCTCGCTGTTGGCCATCATCTCCTCCAGCTTCTTGTTTTGATTGATGTTTAACAATGTCGTCGCATCATATTGCACATCCAGGCAGCCTGACAGCCTGACAGCCTGACAGCCTGCATTGCTCACATCTTGGGCAACGTGTGCCCCAAACCGGATTTTGGGTCCGATTCTATCTCGTTTTCCCCTGGGATGAACAGTCAAAACAGGAGGAAAAACCTTAGCAGATCAGGATTGGTAATCCCCCCGAAAAACTGGGGTGCTCATAAGTAGCATTTTCCCGTACCTTAAATGCAGGGGGTTCTACATGAAAACATCACGCTTTAGCGATGCCCAGATCATCGCCATTCTCAACCAGGCCGAGGCCGGCTCGCCCGTCCCGGAACTCTGCCGCGAGCACGGCATCAGCTCCGCCACCTTCTATAAGTGGCGCTCTAAATACGGCGGGATGGATGCCTCCCTCATGGCGCGTCTCAAGGAGTTGGAGGACGAAAAACGCCGCCTCAAGAAGATGTATGCTGAGGAGCGCCTCAAGGCTGAAATCATCGCCGAGGCCATGGCAAAAAAGTGGTAACGCCATCGGCTCGTCGAGCGATGGCGGCCAAGGTCGTGACCCATTACGCGATTTCCATTCGCTTGGGAAGGTGCGAACAAGTCCCTGATATGAGATCATGTTTGTCATCTGGAGCCATGGAACAGGGTTCATCATGAGTCA
>NZ_JAPCIQ010000234.1:0-865 GCF_027707405.1 Aeromonas sp. QDB68
CCAAACACACCACCACCATCACCCTGCTGTCGCCGTGCATCATATTGATATTGCCTCCTTCTGGCCAGGTTATACCGTCATCGCCCAAGCGCTTTCTGCCAACCATCACACCCTGTTTACCCTTGAGCCTCGCGCCGACTTCTTGCCCCGTTGTCGCCGATGCCTGCAACCCACGCCATTGATCCACGACCAACGTATCCGCCGGGTGCGTGAGCGAGACCTATTTGACCGACAAGTCTGGTTACAACTGCCTGTTCGCCGCGTCGACTGTCTGCGCTGTGGTCGCGTCAGTGAACATATCGACTGGCTCCCCTCTGGCTCCCGCCTCACCCGGCGCATGCAGTGCTGGATTGAAGCGCTCGTTCAGTACCTCCCCATCCGCCATGTCAGCCAGCTCACCGGGGTCGGTTGGCACACCATCAAGGAGATCGACAAGCGCCGTTTGCAGACCAGTGTGGGCACCATCGAACTTGGGGAGGTGCGGCGGCTGGTGATGGATGAGTTTGCCCTGCACAAGGGACACCGCTATGCCACCGTGATCATGGATGCCGAGCGAACCCGCGTCCTGTGGGTGGGGCACGGCAACAGCCGGGCCGCTATCCGTCCCTTCTTCGAGCAGCTCGGCGAGCGATGCCAGCAGATTGAGGCGGTGGCGATGGACATGAACACGGCGTTCGACCTGGAGGTGAAGCAACACTGCCCGCAGGCGGAGGTGGTCTACGACCTGTTCCACGTGGTGGCTCGCTATGGCCGAGAGGTGGTGGACCGGGTGCGAGTGGAGCAGGCGAATGCACTGAAAAGCGATAAACCGGCGCGAAAAGTGGTCAAAAGTGCGCGTTGGTTGCTGCTACGTAATCGGGCGAAG
>NZ_JAPCIQ010000235.1:0-860 GCF_027707405.1 Aeromonas sp. QDB68
CCAGCTCGCCCTTACAAGCCTAAGGACAAAGCCAAGGCCGAGGTGGGTGTGCAGATCGTCGAGCGCTGGATCCTGGCTCGTCTACGCCATCAGACCTTCTTCTCGCTTGCCGAGCTAAACCAGTGCATCCGGGCTTTGTTGAATGAGCTCAACGAGCGCCCGTTCAAGCAGCTGCCCGGTAACCGACGCGAGGCGTTTGAGCAGTTGGACCGCCCGGCACTGGGGTCACTACCGGTGCATCCCTATCGCTATGTCGCCATCAAAACGGTCAAGGTCAACATCGACTATCACGTCAGCTATGAGCAGCACCATTACTCGGTGCCGCACCAGTATGTGGGTCAGCAACTGGAGCTCCATGCGGGCGATACCCTGCTTCAGGTCTATCACCAGCAACAGCTGGTCGCGAGCCATCCGCGTAAAACCATCCCGGGGATGAGCACACTCCCTGAGCACATGCCGGAACGTCACAGCAAGCAGCAACGCTGGACGCCAGGGCGTCTTAAGCAGTGGGCTGCCGACATCGGACCGGGCACCTTGTGCTGGGTTAGCGAACGGCTGGCAGAGAAAGCCCATGCCGAGCAGGCATACCGACTCTGCCTGGGACTGCTGAGTCTTAGCCGGGAGTATCCGCCATCACGAGTCGAAGCCTGTTGCCAGCTGGCCAACCGGGAAGGACTGGTGCGGCTCAAGCAGCTCAAGTCGGTGCTGACCAGTGGCCGCGACCAACTGCCCGCAAGTCCGCTCAGTTATCCAGAACTGCCGCAAGAGCACGAGAACATCCGCGGCCCCCAGAGCTTCCACTAAAGAGGATACGTCCCATGACCCAACAAACGCTGACCCGCTTGAGACACCTGAAACTG
>NZ_JAPCIQ010000236.1:0-820 GCF_027707405.1 Aeromonas sp. QDB68
GGGGCATGCAGTCGTGGCAAGCCCTCCGATGCCATATCGGCTCTTGAAGCTGGCTGAGGGTCATGGGTAATCAGGATTGCTTATTAGTGTCATAGTCATCTACCAGCTCGTCCATCAGCTCAAGAGCTCGCTCATAATCGTCCTGATTATTGATGTGGACGATGTAGGGCACTTGGGCCAATGCTTCTCTAATCTGAACCAGCGCATGACTTAACATAATGGTGACTCCTTGTTTCTCCGGTGTTCGCTATGAATAGCAACTATCTGGAGAAGGTGATTCTGTCAGGTATGAGAGTGGTGAATAAATATCTAAAATTCATGAGTTTACGCTAATGCGTGATCTATCAACACTAGATTGACCGCTGATGGTTGAGGCGTGTCAAACGGGTCCTCTCATCTCGCGCGGAGACTTGTTCGCTTCTTCCCTATGCCAATGATCAAGGTGCATATTCCGGTCGAAAATGAACACCTATTCCGGTTTAAAATGAACGCTGATTCCGGCTTGCGTGTACACCGATTCCGGACACCTCAGTGCACGTACTCTGATGTCAGATGAACCGTCCTGTTCCAACGTCTTGGATCCACAACTGCCGCGCTGCGCTTGGCTGCTGGCTTGTTCAGTGAGTCAAAAAGATGCCTCCCCTCAAAGCTCAGCTTCTGCTCGAAGAATCCCTGTCCGCATACTTTCCGGAAATGGTGTTCACAGATTCCGGAATCACTGTTCAACTTCACCGGAATACGCACAAGGGGCCTCTATTAATTATTGCGAGTAGTAGCACAATAATTAATGCCAAAACGAGTAGGAACCGAACATGAGCTA
>NZ_JAPCIQ010000237.1:0-809 GCF_027707405.1 Aeromonas sp. QDB68
TACTGGTAACCCATTGATATTAAATGACTAAAATTTTCATTTTTTGTTCGTGGGATACTTGTTCGCACTTTCCTTAGCGTACGATTTTTTCCGAATTCTGCGGTTCCCCCATTTAGACCCCAGCTCGGGGAGATCGGCCACTCCGAGGTGGTGTTGGCTCATCAGCGTCTTCAATACCGCGATGCCCGGCGCCACGCCAGACACAGCCAGGTTGAAAGCGGTGAACTCCTCGGAGCGGTCCTCCCATTGCTCTATGCTGGTGGCCAGCATGACGATCAGCCCCTTGTTGGTGTCGTAGTCGTCCACCAGCTCATCCATCAACGCCAGGGCTTCTTCATACTCATCCTGGTTATTGATCTGAGTGAGGTAGGGCATCTGGCCCAACGCCTCTCTAATCGTCACGAGTGCGTGATTCATCATGATGGTTACGCCTTTGCTCGCCGGTATTTGGCGGTCAGCTTGTCGTATTCGGCATGGCTGACGATATGCTTGACGTACATGCGGTTATCTCGGAACTCAATTGGCCGATGCCGAAATTCAAGGCGGCGCACCGGCCCTTGCGAAAGTTGCCGTTCGGCAGATCCAAGGCCAGATTAACACCCTACCTGACGAGAGCCCCTTAGTATCAGTCGGGAAGGGCCTGATCCTTCGCTACGGTGAAACTGGCGCATGTGTTGAGCCGGTTGGTGGATAAAAATAAGCATCATCCTTGAAAAGAAAACCCCGCCATCAGGCGCAATGCTGTTCACTTAAGCGGAGCCGCATTGCGATTTACCGGAAAACGGGTCTTTGATATCTTCACCGCCCTG
>NZ_JAPCIQ010000238.1:0-804 GCF_027707405.1 Aeromonas sp. QDB68
AGCCTGAGGCGAGACCGTCATTTGCAACAGACGGTCACCGTCGCCATAGCGCTCAAGTTCCGTGTATACCAGCCCCTTGCGTTCCGGGATGAGCCAGTGACGGTCGGTGTCTTCGGCCTGAATACGCAGCAACAGGTCGGCACCGAAGAAGCCTTTATCCAGCAGGGTCACTGACTTGTCCGGCAATGAGTGAATGAACTCGCTGGCCAGGGGGATTTCCCCTTTGCGGTACGGGCTGATGGCCGCGTTGGCAATGACATGCGAGCGGACATTCATGAGCGTGACCAACCGCAGCATCGGGTAGGGTGTCTGCCGGTTGGTTGAGGTGTTACCCGAGCCGAAATGTGCTCTGAGTTCAGGCATATCCTGGGTTCGGAACAGGGCCCCATCGATGGCAAAGACCTGTAAACCGTGCCAATGGTCTTCAGGATAACGTTCCCGCCCCCACACATCGGCGCACTGTTTGAACAGCCACTCGAGCGGCTGTTTGCCGAGTCGCTGACGGGCCTGAGACAGGGCACTGTCCGCGAGCAAGGCATCATTGGCCAACCCTTCTGCACAGATGTTGAGGCGCCGAGCGACCTCGGAGATGGGCTCATTGCGGAAAAAGGCCATCCCCACGACGAGCCACAAGACCATATCAGAAGGTAAGCGGCGTCGGCGGATAGTGGCCTTTTCAGACAAGGCGGCAGCGGCAGTAATCCATTCGTCGGGAATATGGTCGGCAAAAATGGCCAGCCGAGCCAGCATGTCGCCAGATGCCTCAACAACATCGTTCAGATCGTTTGCAATAGACATAAAAAA
>NZ_JAPCIQ010000239.1:0-754 GCF_027707405.1 Aeromonas sp. QDB68
GGCCCCCAGAGCTTCCACTAAAGAGGATACGTCCCATGACCCAACAAACGCTGACCCGCTTGAGACACCTGAAACTGACTGGCATGGCGGATGCCGTGCAACAACAACTGGAACAGGCAAGTACCTACGAAGGGCTGCCCTTCATCGAGCGGCTAAGCCTGCTGGTCGAACACGAACAACTGAGCCGGGAGCAGCGTAAACAAGCTCGGCTGGTCAAGCAGGCGAGGCTCAAACTCCAGGCCACGGTGCAAGAGGTGGACTACCAGTCTGCACGCAACCTGGAGCGGTCACAGGTGGCAAACCTGGCCCAAGGAGAGTGGCTGCGCCGGGGCCAGAACCTGCTCATTACCGGCCCCTGTGGCTGCGGAAAAACCTACCTAGCCTGTGCGCTGGGCTACCAAGCCTGTCAGCAGGGGCACAGCACTCGTTACTACCGGCTGCCGCGTCTGCTACTTGAGCTGAGCCAGGCCAAGGTAGATGGCAGTTACGCCAGACTGCTGGGTCAACTGGCAAGGATAGAGCTGCTGATCCTGGATGACTGGGGACTGGAAGCGGTGAATGCCGAGCAGCGCAACGCCCTGCTGGAGATCATGGATGATCGGTACGGGAAATACTCGACGGTCGTGGTCAGTCAGCTGCCAACGGAAGAGTGGTACGCGAGCTTGGGGGACAACACTCTGGCAGATGCGATCCTGGACCGGCTGATGCACAACGCTCACCGGCTGTCACTGAAGGGAGAATCGATGAGAAAGAG
>NZ_JAPCIQ010000240.1:0-750 GCF_027707405.1 Aeromonas sp. QDB68
CGCCCTACTTTTGAAGATAACTTAGTAGCTAATATATGCTCTTCATGTAAGTTCAGAGTTATACCTGATAATATTTTGGCCCTAACCATGTACCAAGGAAGCAATTTCTCTACAAAATCTTTTGCTCTATTAAGTTCATTCTTATTTTCACGAGAAGATTTTTCATCAACCCATTTCTTGGGCATATAATTTTCGAAACATAACTCAAAGTCATTTTCCAATACAGCACAAATAGAAAGATAACGTAAAACACATTCTCTAGCGCGATCATATTGGTGTACATCACTAATACGGTAGAGCATTGGGAAATCAAAATAATAGTGAACCCCCTTTCTAATCTTGGATTTTGGTAATTGATGAATTAAACAGGATTCAAAAAAAGACAAGTAAGAGCCAACTGTTGCGCCAGAATGCTGAAAGTAGTCAGATGGCTTTTCTAATCTAGAGCAAGGGTTTACTATTTGATTCAAGCAACGAACTAAACAGTTTCTGGGAGGTACCTTGCCTACCTTATTTAGCTCTGACGTAATCGCTAGAATAAAACTCGGATCGTTTTTACCGTAGTTTGCCATTTCTGATATTTTTTCAAAATCCTTACCATCAACCAGTCGTTCTATAAATTTAGACGTAATGTTATATATGCATGATGAGGGATTCCACGACAGAAGAAAGTCAACACACTCTCTCCAACCTCTAACACGATACTTAACGAATGCTAATTCTACTATTTCAATATCTTCAAGTTTATCA
>NZ_JAPCIQ010000241.1:0-725 GCF_027707405.1 Aeromonas sp. QDB68
GCAAAGTAAACTGGATGGCTTTCTTGCCGCCAAGGATCTGATGGCGCAGGGGATCAAGATCTGATCAAGAGACAGGTGCTGGCTGGTGCCAAGGCTCGCCGATTTTTCCCGTCTGCATCCTCACATCGAGCTCAACCTGCTGACGGGCAACGAGCACATCAACCTGCACGGCTACGGCATCGATCTGACCCTCAACTTCGATGCCAGAACCCCGACGGGCCTGGCCATCCACCCCCTAATGGATGAATACATGGTGCCGGTGTGCAGCCCTCAATACGCCAGCGACCACGGTCTGATGGGGGAGGTGGGGAATCTGCAGCAGTGCCGCCTGCTCCATGACAGGCAGGCCTGGGGCCTGGACACCGACAGCGACGAGTGGCGCACCTGGGGGAGTCACTGGCATCTCTCCCTGGAGGCCTGCTCGTCACACATGGGATTTGATCGAGCGGATCTGGCGATCCTTGCCGCCACCCACCACGCCGGTGTCGCCATGGGGCGCAGGCAGCTGGCAAGCCAGGCGCTGGCGAGCGGAGCGCTGGTGATGCCCTTCCCGGACATGGCGGTGCGCTGCGAGCCGCGTTATTACCTGGCGACCCTCCCTCATCGCCAGTGTCCCAAGATCCAGGCATTCATCCGCTGGATACAGGACAGGGCGAGATCGTGAACATTTTGTTAAAAATTAAAAATAGTTTTTTGCCTACAAAACAAATACTTATAGGCCTGTG
>NZ_JAPCIQ010000242.1:0-711 GCF_027707405.1 Aeromonas sp. QDB68
TCCACGATCTGCACGCTCAGGGTGTTCGAGGCCGAGTCCCCGTCGCTGTCCACCAGGCTCACCGCGAAGTCTTCGAACAGGCTGTTGTTGCCGTCCGCCGTCGGGTGCGCCTCATTGTCGTTCAGGGTGTAGCTGTAGCTCACCAGCCCCGTCGCCGGGTTGTACCCGGTGATGGTCAGGGTGTTGCCCAGCGGCGTGGTCACCCCGCTCAGCGGGAAGCCCGCCACCACCCCGTTCACCACGATGTTGATGCCACCCACGCTCAGGGTCTTCACCCCGTCCGGCGCGCTGATGGTGAAGTCCCCCGTCACCGTGGTCGACTCCTTGCTGCTGTCCGACCCCGCCGACTCATTCGCGCCGCGGGTCGCCAGCAGGTCGTCCTCGTACACCTTCGCATCCCCGCCCTCGCCCTTGGGCGTCAGGTTGGTGATGGTCACCCCGTCATCGTCGTTCTTGATGGTCAGGGTCAGGGTCGCCGTGCTCACGTCTCCGTCCGCATCCGTCAGGGTGTAGGTGAACACTTCGCTGCCCACCCCGCCCCCGGTCAGCGCCTTGAAGTCACCGTCGTTCGGGTTGAGGGTGTAGGTGTAGGTGCCGTTGGCATTGAGCACCAGGCTGCCGTAGGTCCCGCTCAGGGTGCCCGCGGTCACCGCCGCGCCATCCGCCCCCTGCACGTCGTTGGTGATGACGTTGCCATTGAGGACCAGGTTG
>NZ_JAPCIQ010000243.1:0-706 GCF_027707405.1 Aeromonas sp. QDB68
CCCCCTTCTTCTTCAGTAGCGCATGACAGGCCTTGGTGTCATACGCACCATCGGCGCTGACCTGTTTTATCTTGCGTCGTAAGGGGTTGAGCAACGTCGGTAACACCTCGTTATCCGCCACCGTCTCCAGGCTGACTTCGGCAGCGATGACCGCATGGGTTGTGGCATCCACCGCCAAGTGGAGCTTGCGCCACACTCGTCGCTTCTCCTTGCCGTGTTTGCGAATTTTCCATTCGCCTTCGCCATAGACCTTGAGGCCGGTGGCATCAATGACCAAGTGAGCCACCGGGCCTTGGCTGGGGAGGCGGTACTTGATGTCGACGGTCTTGGCGCGCTTGCTGATACAGCTATAGTCCGGCGACTGCAAAGGCACCGCCATCAGTTGGAACAACGAGTTAATGAAGCCTTCTAGCGCCCGCAGCGGCAACTTGAACAAGCCTTTTAGCATCAGGGCCGTCTCAATGGCGGTGTCACTGTAGTGGAAACCTCTCCCTCGGCGGCCATGGTGGACCAGGCAATGCCACTGCTTAATGGCTTGTTCGTCCATCCAGATGGTCAACGAACCGCGTTGCACCAAGGCTTGGTTGTACTGCTGCCAGTTGCTGATCTTGTGCTTGGACTTGCCCATCTGATGCTCTCGGAGACTGCGCTACAGGATCAGATCACCGAGATGACAGATAGTTCCCCGATTTGAGCAACAAGGCCC
>NZ_JAPCIQ010000244.1:0-685 GCF_027707405.1 Aeromonas sp. QDB68
TTAGCAAAAGCGGCTAATGTGTCAGTGGATTCGGTAAAAAGCTTTATAGCAGACCTGGGTCATCCATTATGGCAAATTGATGACACTGTTCAATTCAGAGATGAACCAACCGAGAAGTGGTTCCAAGATAGTTATATTGCCACGCCAGATAAAATATATAGTTTTGTAAATTTAATAAAACCTTTATCTAAAGAATTCTCATATGTTTCAGAGTCACTTCCCTTATTGCTACTAAAATCTGAGCAGCTAGACGAATTGGTGGAGTTGGCATTATCTGATAGTTTCTTACCGTCAATCAGTGTCTTCGATAATAAGCAAGTGAAGGTACAGAGATTACAATATGCTTTCAAAGCTGCGTTGAAAAACAATAAAATATTTGAAGCAATTAAATTGGCTCTAATTGCTGGTGAGGAAATTGCTGGAAATGACCGTCAAATCGATATTTTAGCTAACAACATAGATCTTGCCTCTTTATTTGTATCTTCAAATAGGAAGCAAGAGTTGGCACACAGGAAAGAAATGAGAGGTAACTGGGATGGATCTGAAACGATCTTCTCAGCTTCACTACTGTCCACTGTAGCTGGTTTTAGTGGTGAGGCCTATAGTTATTATAGGTCAGCCATACATTGGCTTAATCGTTACTTTGAAAGGCGTGATGAAGCAAAAGAACATGAAGATAGATTCA
>NZ_JAPCIQ010000245.1:0-679 GCF_027707405.1 Aeromonas sp. QDB68
ATAGTATCATCGACTCATACGATGAGCCGTTTATATTAGCTGATCGGCTCATTTCGTGATCCGATCGAGATCGTTCATCGACTCATCTGGTGAGGTGGTCTCAACGCTCACTACCGCTTAAATTCAGTTTTTGGCTACAAAGTTTCATGGAGGGTTGGCGCTAGGAAAATAAGCAGATCCAAAAGCGATTTAGCTCACGACTTCTTTAATGATTCTATTTCTCTGATCGTCATGGTGCCAAAAAGAGTGGAGCTTATGCTGGGATTGAGAGATAATTTTACTGATATAAAAATGTGATACATGAGGCTATCAATGAACGATTTTTTGAAAACACTGATGAATATTCGTAGTCTTCGTGCTGCACTGCGTGATCTCTCATTTGAGCAGTTGGTCGAGGCTAAAGAGAAATTTGACGAAATTTATGCCGAACGTGAGCAGCAAGAGAGCAAAATCAGAGCTGAGTCAGCAGAACGCCTGCAAAAGCTGGCTGAGTTTACCGAGATGCTGAGAGACGCTGGCATTGATCCGAGTGAGCTTGTTGGCACAGCGGCTCCGGCGAAAGCTGGCGGATCAGCCAAAACCAAACGTGCTCCTCGTCCTGCAAAATACAAGTACACCGAGGATGGTCAGGAGAAGACCTGGACTGGTCAGGGTCGCATGCCCAAGGCCATCGCAGAAG
>NZ_JAPCIQ010000246.1:0-677 GCF_027707405.1 Aeromonas sp. QDB68
GCAAAGTAAACTGGATGGCTTTCTTGCCGCCAAGGATCTGATGGCGCAGGGGATCAAGATCTGATCAAGAGACAGGCACTACCCTGCTGCTTGGCTCCTCTTCGCGGCTGAATGGTGGAAACGTGATTATGCTGGTGGAGCATGGCGCTGGGGACCGCTTTGCGAAGCAGCAGGACTAAAGAGTCTATCCCACGATAAAATCCGGAATCTGGTCATTGACGGGCATCAACAATGGTGCCTGCAAACTTCGATCAAAACCGAAGGCAAACGTTTTATCGGCCTGGTCGCCATGAGTGGTGGCCTACCGATGCGTTTGGTGGAATCGGCCCAAGGCGGACTGGCCAGACTCCTTAGAATGGTCACCGAGCAGGCGTTGCACTACAACCTACACGATGAACAACTGCGTCAAGCTGTTGAAGCACAAGCCGCGCTCTTGCCAGTGTGTTATCAACAGTCGCCCGTCTATGAACTTTTGGATAACCTCATCAAAGCAGTGCTGCATATCCGAGCCACGTATGAGCTTCATGATGTGTCCGACCCCATAGGCAAGTTACAGAAAGAGTGTCCAGACTGGGAGGATATATTTCCAATAACGCTTGATCTGTCTCTTGATCAGATCTTGATCCCCTGCGCCATCAGATCCTTGGCGGCAAGAAAGCCATCCAGTTTACTTTGCA
>NZ_JAPCIQ010000247.1:0-670 GCF_027707405.1 Aeromonas sp. QDB68
CTAGCAATATAGCGTGAAACGGGTTCAAATAATGGTGGTGCTGGAAAAAAGTCATCGAAACTTATTACATCAAATGCCTCGAGCATATCTTCTCGAGTGATAACATTAGTCTTCCCTGGTTCAATTTTTTCCCAAACCTTTGCGACTAACAACTTTTCTCTTTCAAGGACATTTTTCGAAACAGATAACCTATGGAGCTCTTTGTGAATATCATATTTTTGTTGGTTGTAATTTCCTTCAGAATCATAGAACTGTAGACACTTACAAAATCTTATAAGTTCATTTCCTTTCAGATTGGTATATTTTTCAAGTGTTTTTAAGAATTGTCCTGATGGAATATTACCTGAGGATATTTTTACTATGTTCTTCTTAAGAGTGGAGGAAATAATTCGATTGGTAACGACAGTAAAGTTTATCTCTGAAATTTCTTTTTCGGAAGAACTTAGATCTATAAATCGTTTAGAAAAACCTTCTATAGTATCTTTTAACTTTGATAGAGTAAAAGGGTCATTAACCTGAACTGTTGAATGCTTTAACTGGAAGTACTCGACCTGCTGACCACCTTTCAAAGATTTACGATACTCAGCCAAATCAATTACACATTCACCGGAAAGACTATGCTCTTGAGAGCCTTCGATAGTCAGGAACTCTAAATCAGTGTTAAAATCGA
>NZ_JAPCIQ010000248.1:0-668 GCF_027707405.1 Aeromonas sp. QDB68
AAAGCCAAACCACAGAAGTATGCGACGAGAAAACCTAGTAAAAACAATGCCAGTCAGGCTTAACTGACTGGCATTACGGTCATTGACCGCCTTTTCTTTTGCAGGTTTAATCGCGCCCTTTTACGCCAAGGACACTCATCATGAAATCTCCCCTGCTCCTCAGCTCCGCCCTCCTGCTCAGCGCCTGCCAGAGCGCCCCGACCACCGAAATCCTCTATATCCAGGACAAACTGGCAGACTGCGTCGGTGTCGCCCCCATGAAGTGCATGCAGGTACGCAGTCAGCCGGGCGAGAGCTGGAGCCTCTTCTATCAGCAGATCGAAGGCTTCACCTTCGAGCCGGGCTTTCGCTATCAACTGGAAGTGAGCAAGGAGCAACTTGCCGATGTGCCGGCCGATGCCCCTTCCTTGCGCTACCAGCTGGTCAAGATCGTGAGCAAGGAGCCGGTTCGCTGACGAGTCGCTGACAGGTGACCCGGTTTCGTTTGTGTGCTCTCTGGGGTATGCTGTCACCCCTTTTTGCCACGGTTTGAGTACGGACCCGACCCGCATCATGATCACGATCCGCACCATCCGCACGCCAGACTGGCCCGCCATCTTAAATGCGAAAGGGGACTCCCTCCGACGTAGGTGGGAGGGGAATTTCGCCGGGGCGTCAGCCCCGCTGGT
>NZ_JAPCIQ010000249.1:0-657 GCF_027707405.1 Aeromonas sp. QDB68
GGTCACATGGAAGATCAGATCCTGGAAAACGGGAATGGTTCCGTTCAGGGCGCTACTTGTGTATAAGAGTCAGGCCATAGACAGGGTCTGCATTGCTGCAACATAGGAGGGATTCTCAAAGCCGATGTAAAAACCGGCTACCATCCGGCTAAACACATCAATGACCATATAGACAATCGGGCGACCTACTATGTTTTGTCGATCACTATCAGAAACCAGATAGATATCAGCTATCGTTGCATCAATCTCATATCGGGACCCAGGACCGAGAGCTTGTGTGTTCGCTGTTGCCAGTAACGGCCTGATATCCTTGTTATAATCTATCTTGCTGATTCTTTTCTTCAGTTTTTCAACCTGAGAGTATTCCCTCTTGAAGAAGTGTTTCATCTGCCAAATCGTGGGAAATTCAGATTCAGGTACACCGGGGTTATAGTTTTCATACATCCCCTTGAATTTGTTATGAGTTTCAGCAAATGATTTACCGTTATTGACCAGATAGTGTTTTTCTATCGCGGTGCGAAAGAGTCGCTCTATATGCTCATCAACGACAACACCGGCACCTGCTACCTTCTGTCTGGGACCTGACTCTTATACACAAGTAGCGCCCTGAACGGAACCATTCCCGTTTTCCAGGATCTGATCTTCCATGTGACCTCC
>NZ_JAPCIQ010000250.1:0-632 GCF_027707405.1 Aeromonas sp. QDB68
ACTACAGGCATCCTAGCAAGTAATCTTGATGCAACCTCAAACATAAGATGATACGAAATATAAAACCCGTAACTATCAATTCTGGGATAGCCACCATGCGAAGAGAAAGTATCTGAACTAAGCCGATAACGTTTCCAAAGTGCAGCTCTTGAATCCGGTATATGTGCGGAATCAAAACTTAACTTCCAATCATTGAATAAAACATGCTTTGCAAGATCTTCAACTTGCACACCAGAAATACCAAAAACACGCCCTAATGGCTCAAACCAATATCGATCAAAATCATAACTAAACCAAAGTTCAGGAAGTAGACCTAACTCTCCATTTTTATGCCAAGGGGAATCTATTCTGTGAAGATATTTATTTTCCTCGATAGAGTGATATTGTGGTAAGCAAGCTTTGTGAAGTTGCTCAATGTCACCCTCACTAAATAAATCCATCCTGGATCGATATAAAGACAGGCATATTTGTTTTGCATAGAATCGAATCAAAAAACCTTGGTTTTTATTACATGCGGTAGCATAAAAATAATGATAATGATCTGTTAATAGTATAGGACATTCGGAAGCACAGCGTGTTAAAGCAACGAGCAAATATAGTTTCGCGTGCAGATCATAAAATACATAATTTTT
>NZ_JAPCIQ010000251.1:0-608 GCF_027707405.1 Aeromonas sp. QDB68
GGTTTTCCTGGATAACCAGTCGCTCACGACATCCGAAGCAGGATGGGCAGGTGCAGGAAGCTTTTAAAAAACTTCCAGCTGGAAACGATCCTTAACATCCCGGGTCATGTTGCGCTTGCCAATGTCGATGTCTGGTTTCAGGACGAAGCCCGGTTTGGTCAACAAAATACGACTACCCGACTGTGGGCCAGGCGTGGCAGTCGCCCCCGAGCTATTCAGCAACAACAATTCGAGTACGTCTATCTCTTCGGTGCCGTCTGCCCTGCAACCGGGACAACGGAAGCCTTGCTCAGTCCTCTGGTAAACCGGGAGGTGATGAAGCAGCACTTGGCACTGATTGCAGCACGAACAAAGCCGGGTCGTCATGCGGTGGTGATCATGGACGGCGCCGGATGGCATACCATGGAATGTGCGGATGACTTCCCCAATCTCAGCCTGATCAAGCTCCCTCCCTATTCTCCCGAACTCAATCCCATTGAACAGGTATGGAGCTGGCTTCGTCAGCATGTGTTGGCTAATCGCAGCTTCAAGGATTACGACGACATCCTTGATGCCTGCACATCGGCCTGGAAGCACTTTATTGCCGATGTGGAGCGGGTGATGTCACT
>NZ_JAPCIQ010000252.1:0-596 GCF_027707405.1 Aeromonas sp. QDB68
GAAAATTTACCCTCCTCTTTCCCACTAGCGGCTCCTTTTCCGACAACCAGCACGGCGGATCCCTGCCGCGGCGCTGTGAACGCAGCATTTTGATTGGTATCGTTGGCCTTCAGGCTCGTCAGTCAAACAGACCCAGGAGCAGCTCAGCCGGTGGCGCCCGGCTTTCGGGTAACGCCCTGGTCCCGCTGGTTTCGGCTTTGTGCTTCAGGTGATCAAGGATCTGCTTGATCACTATAGGGTCTTCAATGCAGGCGATGACTTTCATGGCGCCGCCGCAGCCGCTGCAGGTCTCGATGTCGATATTGAAAACACGCTTGAGCCGTTGCGCCCATGTCATCGACGCTCGCCGTTGTGCTGGTGTTGCCGGTTCATCAGCCACCCTGACCTTGTTGCCCCTGCCCCGTTTTGCCGGCGTGACCAACGCCCGGTGCCGACTGTTGGGTGCGAACACCCCGTGGAAGCGGGTTAGGTTGACTCTGGGCTTCGGTACCAGGGCGGCCAGCCTTGCAATGAAATCCAATGGTTCGAAAATGACGTGCGTGGTGCCGTCCCGGTACGGCGTCTTGAGCTGGTAGCGCACGTTGCCGCCTCGTGTT
>NZ_JAPCIQ010000253.1:0-561 GCF_027707405.1 Aeromonas sp. QDB68
CAAAGTAAACTGGATGGCTTTCTTGCCGCCAAGGATCTGATGGCGCAGGGGATCAAGATCTGATCAAGAGACAGGCCTACGGAGGATCATCGAGTGTACCGATGTGCTTTCCAGTGAAGAATTTTATCGCTACTTTTAAGACTATATCTTGCAATGAGAACATGAGCATTATGACTTACTCAGCATATAATCAGGGGCATGTGAAGCCCCATTGTGCACGACTTGTCATGTCTCTAGGTATTCCTTCCGACCCATTGAGTGTTCATTCATGGATTGTTGCAGGAATTCCCCCTGAGATTATTATAAGGCTTGTTGAATCTGTCAGGTCTGATATGAAGACAATCTGTCATCTTGTTGGTATTAGCAAAAGGACCATAACCCGTAAACTAAAGAATGGAACTCCTCTAACTCCTGAGCAAGGGTCTAGAGTATACAGTGTAATACAAGCACTTGATGCAACAATCTCGCTACACAATGATGATCTTGCTATGGCTATGGCTATGGCTATGGCTTGGTTACATTGCCCTGCAAAAGGGCTGGGAGGTGAGATACCTATGAATA
>NZ_JAPCIQ010000254.1:0-557 GCF_027707405.1 Aeromonas sp. QDB68
GGGGGAACCGCAGAATTCGGAAAAAATCGTACGCTAAGCTAACGGTGTTCTCGTGACAGCTCTTTGACTAGGCTTTCTAAGGCCATTCTGATAGCCCTGACTTCCTGAAAAGCCATGGCTAAAATTTGTGCGGCTAAAAGGGATAACCGATGGTAAAGTAAGTTATCCCTGTCGAGATACTGAAAAGCGTTATCCTCGTTTTTCCCAAAACTGTTTTGCCAGTTCGCTCAGAGCGCTAGTTAACTGAGCGACAGATTTCGCACTTTGCAAATTATTCTGCCCGGTCTGTACATTGGTATCAGCAGCATCGCGTATATTGATAATACTGCGGTTTATGTCTTCACTTACTGCTCCCTGCTGCTCGACCGCAGTCGCTATTTGCGCGTTCATGTCGGTAATTTCGTTAACGCGTTGGCCAATTCCATCAAGAGCTGTAGCTGCTTCCTCTGCGTGAGCTACACTCGTGTGCGCTTGCCGACTACTTTGCTCCATGACTGTAACAGCGGATTGCGCTCGCTCTTGTAGAGCGCTGATCATGCTTTGAATATCCGTTGTCG
>NZ_JAPCIQ010000255.1:0-556 GCF_027707405.1 Aeromonas sp. QDB68
TAAATAACTGATCCCAATAGTGCTACACCTTCGCTGTGCCATAGCCATTCCCCGGGAAAGGAGACACGGTATCCATGAAGTGTTTCACTCGGGCCAGCAGGTTTGCCATCCCTCTGCATTGATGATTGCGCGTGATGGTTTCATGTAACTTGTGCCATAGCCGTTCTATGTGATTAACCCAAGGGCTGTAAACTGGCTGGAACACCAGGCAGAACTTGGGATTCTTCTTCAACCATCGCTCGGTCTGTTTGCTTTTGTGAATGATGTAGTTATCGAGGATCAACGTGATGGTTTTGGCTCGTCGGTAGTGGTGGCGCAGCTTTTCCAGCATGGCAATAAACAGCGATGAGTTTTTCTTGATCCCGCTGACGTAAAGTACCCTTCCGTTGCCTGCGTGGAGAACGCCTGCCAGATAATGCTTGGCATTCTGCCCCGGTGTGACAACCCGCTTTTGCTGCGCTCTGAACATCCAGTCGGCTCCTAATTTGGGATTGAGGTCTATATCGACTTCATCCTCATAAAACACCGGATTATCGGCATCACAGCGGGCCAGCGC
>NZ_JAPCIQ010000256.1:0-524 GCF_027707405.1 Aeromonas sp. QDB68
GGTCAGCAACTGGAGCTCCATGCGGGCGATACCCTGCTTCAGGTCTATCACCAGCAACAGCTGGTCGCGAGCCATCCACGTAAAACCATCCCGGGGATGAGCACGCTCCCTGAGCACATGCCGGAACGTCACAGCAAGCAGCAACGCTGGACCCCAGGGCGTCTTAAACAGTGGGCTGCTGACATCGGACCGAGCACCTTGTGCTGGGTTAGCGAACGGTTGGAAGAGAAAGCCCATGCCGAGCAGGCATACCGACTCTGCCTGGGGCTGCTGAGTCTTAGCCGGGAGTATCCGCCATCACGGGTTGAAGCCTGTTGCCAGTTGGCCAACCGGGAAGGTCTGGTGCGACTCAAACAGCTCAAGTCGGTGCTGACCAGTGGCCGCGACCAACTGCCCGCAAGCCCGCTGAGCTACCCAGAGTTACCGCAAGAGCACGAGAACATCCGTGGCCCCCAGAGCTTCCACTAAAGAGGATACGTCCCATGACCCAACAAACGCTGACCCGCTTGAGACACCTGAAACTG
>NZ_JAPCIQ010000257.1:0-522 GCF_027707405.1 Aeromonas sp. QDB68
GGCCATCGCCGAGAGTAGCGAGCAGTGCAACCAGCCCATCGGTGCCCGGTTGGTCTTGCTGGCGGATGCGGTGTTTCGTACCCGGCACCGTTGGGAAAGCGGTGCGTTGAGCAAGCAGAAATACCTGCGCAGGCTCGCGCGTTACCGGCAAAGCTGGCGAAGCCAGTTGGAGCGCGGCGCCCTGTTGTGCAGCAAACGCTACCGTGGACGATGCCAGTTGCTGCTGCGGGATGACGAGATGCTGTGGCGGTTTATGACTGACGACGAAATAGCGCTGACCAACAACGAGGCGGAGCGGGCGCTGCGTGGCTATGTGCTCTGGCGCAAGGGTAGCTACGGCGTGTGGTCTCACCGGGGCGAGCTGTTTCGCCAGCGCATCCTGTCGTTGGTGGAGACCGGCAAGCGATTGGGCCGCTGCCCACAGGAGTGGTTGAGGGCCGTGGTCAGGGCGTGCATCGAGAAGACAGATTATCCCATCCCGGCAGAACTGATGCCGTCAACCCCGTCCTGGTGAATAGATAC
>NZ_JAPCIQ010000258.1:0-516 GCF_027707405.1 Aeromonas sp. QDB68
TAATAGCTCACTAGTCGAGTCGGCCTGCGCGGAAGATGTAACGGGGCTCAAACCAGGCACCGAAGCCGCGGATTCACGCTAAGCGTGAGTGGTAGGGGAGCGTTCTGTAAGTCTGCGAAGGTGTATCGAGAGGTATGCTGGAGATATCAGAAGTGCGAATGCTGACGTAAGTAACGATAAAGGGGGTGAAAAGCCTCCTCGCCGGAAGACCAAGGGTTCCTGTCCAACGTTAATCGGGGCAGGGTGAGTCGACCCCTAAGGTGAGGCCGAAAGGCGTAATCGATGGGAAGCAGGTTAATATTCCTGCACGACTTGTAATTGCGATGGGGGGACGGAGAAGGCTAGGTGGGCCAGGCGACGGTTGTCCTGGTGAAAGTGCGTAGGTGGTGTTTCTAGGCAAATCCGGAGACACAACACTGAGACACGAGACGAACGCACCACGGTGCGGAAGCCATTGATGCCCTGCTTCCAGGAAAAGCCTCTAAGCTTCAGATTACAAGTCATCGTACCCCAAAC
>NZ_JAPCIQ010000259.1:0-515 GCF_027707405.1 Aeromonas sp. QDB68
CAGGGCGAGATCGTGAACATTTTGTTAAAAATTAAAAATAGTTTTTTGCCTACAAAACAAATACTTATAGGCCTGTGATATGCAGTTAACTTTATAGTCAGGATCGCCTTCACACTTTTTAATCGTCACTGCACGTCATTTCAGCTCAAAAAATGCGCATGAAATCCAAAAAATGATAATTTCCATGATTTCCATAGTTAACAATTTGCTCACATCCTCACCCTGAAATTTGACCTGGTGATCCGGCTGTGATCTCATGCTCCTTTTCAGGAGTGCTCTCATGTCTATTGATGCCGTTTTCGCTCAGTTCTTCGACAATATTCACGACCCTCGCCAGCATGCCAAGATTTATTATCCCTTCTACGATGTCCTGTTTCTCACCGTCTGTGCCGTGATCGGCGGGGCTGAGGGCTGGGAAGATATTGAGGATTTCGGCGAGGTTCATCTTCCCTGGTTTCAATCCAAGGGACTGTTTAAAAACGGCATTCCTGTCCATGACACCATTGCCAGGATCA
>NZ_JAPCIQ010000260.1:0-509 GCF_027707405.1 Aeromonas sp. QDB68
AGAGCCGGCTGGAATGACGACTATCGGGCTCAGTTATTCTTTGGTTAAAATATCAACAAAGTGTGCTCCCGCCCTGGGTGCCATGGGGCAGGTGCAGTTCATGCCCTCGTCATTTCTCAAATACGCGGTCGATCAGGACGGGGATGGCAGGAAGGATCTGTGGGGCAATCTCGCGGATGTGTTTGGATCGGCGGCCAATTATCTGCACCAGAACGGCTGGCGCGAGGATCAGACCTGGGGACGGCGGGTGAGGGTGCCTGACTCCCTCAACTCTGCCCTGTTCGGGCTTGAGACCCGCAAGTCGCTGTCGGCCTGGCAGGCTCTGGGGGTGCGGCACAGGGCTGACGCATCAGTGTTTATACTTTGAACAACCCCATACATTCGAACAAATATTGTTCATTCAGACAGCAGAGCCTGCGCTTGTTGGCCATGCTCATGTACAGGATCTTTAGCTACAACCAATTGAAATAGATAGAAAAAAGGCTTCGTTTGTGATCTGATTTAATCGC
>NZ_JAPCIQ010000261.1:0-506 GCF_027707405.1 Aeromonas sp. QDB68
GAGGTCACATGGAAGATCAGATCCTGGAAAACGGGAATGGTTCCGTTCAGGGCGCTACTTGTGTATAAGAGTCAGGGCTTGGTCCTTACAGACTGGTATTCAACAATCGAACCATTCTTAGCTATTGGCGTTACATAAGCACTTACCCAATAGTGGTCGCCATTTTTACAGCGATTTTTTACTAGCCCCATCCATGAGCGGCCAGATTTTAATGTACTCCACATATGCTCAAATGCAGCAGGCGGCATATCTGGGTGTCTTACGATGTTGTGAGGCTGGCCTAATAGTTCTTCCTCAGTGAAACCACTGATTTTAATGAAGTCAGGATTAACGTACGTGATATGGCTTTGAGGGGAGGTAGTCGAAAGAATATTGGCATCTTTTGGGAGTTCTAAGTTTCGACCCGTCACTGGTAAATTCTGGCGCATAAGAACCTCAAGGGTTGGCTGTTTTATTTTATTGTTTTCGGCATTAAGCCCAATTTCTTGAGCGTTACGATAAAGCTA
>NZ_JAPCIQ010000262.1:0-503 GCF_027707405.1 Aeromonas sp. QDB68
CCTTCCCTTTTTTTGGTGACGCTGTTTTTTTTGAGGTTGCTCCCAGTGACTTCGATACCAACTGGCCCCAAGCAGGTCGCTGTGACAAGATAAGCCCCTGTTTTATCTCGATCTGGTTGCCCGATGAAAGAAACCCTGCCCAGCTATGAAGCCATGATGCCTGCCGTGCTCAAGGTATTGGCCGATGGTGTCGCCCGCTCTCTACGTGAGGTATTCGAGCGGGTTTGCCAGCACTACGCCTTTACTCCGGAGCAGTTGGCTGACACCTTGCCCAGTGGTCGCCAAACCACGCTGCGCAGCCGGGTTGGCTGGGCCAAGACCTATCTGGTCAAGGCAGGACTCATCGAGCAACCCAAGCGGGGCATTTGCCTTATCACCGAACGGGGTAAGGCGGCGCTAGTCTCGGGACATACTATCGACAACCGCTATCTGGCCCAATTCAACGAGTTCGTGGCGTTTACCCTGGCCTCCAGTGAGAGCGCAGGCAATACGCAACAAGCCAT